>NZ_JAAHGU010000124.1:4598-20561 GCF_010692685.1 Okeania sp. SIO2F5
AGGAGTGGTGACGGTGGATGTATCCTCAGCGCTCGCTGGATTATCCTGGGCATCGGAAACATTTACTGTCAGAGTGTTAATTTCTGTCAGATTTTCTACATCATCAATTGTGCCTTCAAATGTGAAGGTGGCTGTTGCTCCAGGAGCTAGGGTTGTATTCAGTAAGGCATCGACTGAGGAAGAATTATCTATACCGTCTTGATGCATGTCATCCGTGATGGAGTCGATGGTGACTTCTACATCTGAGGTATTGGTAATTGTTCCCTGGAAGGTAACTGTGTCTCCTGGTGTGGTTTCTTCGTTGTCGGTGAATTGGCCGTCATTGTTGGCATCATTCAGTTTTTCCACTGTGATAGTGGGGAGAATGTCAGGAGTGGTGACGGTGGATGTATCCTCAGCGCTCGCTGGATTATCCTGGGCATCGGAAACATTTACTGTCAGAGTGTTAATTTCTGTCAGATTTTCTACATCATCAATTGTGCCTTCAAATGTGAAGGTGGCTGTTGCTCCAGGAGCTAGGGTTGTATTCAGTAAGGCATCGACTGAGGAAGAATTATCTATACCGTCTTGATGCATGTCATCCGTGATGGAGTCGATGGTGACTTCTACATCTGAGGTATTGGTAATTGTTCCCTGGAAGGTAACTGTGTCTCCTGGTGTGGTTTCTTCGTTGTCGGTGAATTGGCCGTCATTGTTGGCATCATTCAGTTTTTCCACTGTGATAGTGGGGAGAATGTCTACTAAGCCAGCATCAATACTGTCGTTATTCTCTCCAGCAGCTAGGGTAACGATAGGAGTTACACCTGTGATGGAATCGGCATCAGAGTCGATTTCATCATTATTGCCTGCATTTGGAGTGGTAAAGGAATCGAAGCCTGAAGGTAGACTGAAGGTGACCTGATACTCTTCACCAGGGTTAAGGTTTGTGAATTCGTAGAAGCCCGTGTTATTGGTGGTGGTTGTGACGGTGGTGTCATCGCCACCAGTACCAATTACGCCATTGGGACCACCACCTGTCAGGGTAACGGTTACATTCTCAACACCAGGTTCTCCATTATCTTGAATACCATCGCCATCCAGGTCTTCAAATACGAAGTCACCCAGGCTGGCGGGTTCTTCTTGAACAGTAACTAGATAATCTTCTACCTCGCCATCGCTAGCTGCCCCTGTTGCATCAAGACCACTGTCTGTACTCAAGCGGAAACGAGCACCTACCGGTGTATCAGTAGCTGCACCATTGGGTACGGAGAAGTTCAAGTTGGCAGTACCGTTAGTCGTACCATCACTGACTGTTGTGGTAGCTGTTTCACCTGTATCATCAAAATCACCATCGTTGTTCCAGTCAATGAAACCATAGAGAGTTGCATCACTACCCGTATTGTTGGTGACATCAACCTCGAACGTTGCATTCTCACCAGCTGTCAATGTGGGGATGGTTACACCATCTTCATCATTACCATCACCATCAGCATTGGCACTAGGTTGACCGTCTGTCTCATCATCAATTAATGCACCAATTTGGATATTTGGGTTAATGACATGGCTAGGACCACCATTGGCCAAAAGTGTCTGATAGTTGCCTGTACCAGTGCTTGAATTTGTGTCCTGTAGATCACCAAAGTCGAGGATATCTGGCTCTTCCACACCTGGAACACAATGAACCCAGCGGTTGTTCTGAAAATCGACCTTCTGGCTGATGAAATGGGCACAACCCTGACCGTTATTGATAGTAATTTGAGTCTTGAGGTCACCGCCTTCTCCAACTTCGTTCAAGTCCCATAGGCCAACGCCATTAAGAACAATGTTGTCACCACTGAAAACTGTGTCACCACTACCACTGCCCTCATAGCCAGAGTAGAAAAGTGCCCCCAGATCAGAGCCATCGTCGTTATCAACCAAAATGCTGACATTGCTCATCAACATATTGCTGCCGTTGCGCAACCTGAAAATGGGAACAACACCATCATCAGCAAGAATTGCCCAATCTAAATTTGTGAGGTTAAAGTCGTTGTCACCTAAGTTAATGTCAATGACAACAATTCCATCGTTGTTCGTGTCATTACTAGCATCGTAGGTTGTAACAAGTCCACGACCAGACGTACCTTCAATAACGCCATTCCTTGCTTCGTTATTTTGAAAAGGCGAAAGGTTAGTAATGGTTTCTTCAGCAGATAATCCTTCAATAAATGTTTTCCAATCGTTAAGTTCATCTAGTAAGGATGTGAAGTCATTTCCGCCTGTTGCACCGCTACCTAGGCCAAGTGAATCTGATTGGGATTGGGTAGTTTCTCCAATATCAGCATGAAAGCTATTTGAAGTTCCCTGTGCTGGATTATTTCTAACTCCTTGAATACCAACATCAGCAAAAACTAAGGAGTTGGAAAAGTCGAAGCGCCCATTGTTCGATGTCAGGGCAACTTCACCAGAGTAGTCAATGCCCTGTCCTGGACTAACTACTTCAAGATTACCATCATCTGAAACGGAAACTGTATTTGGGTTTGTACTGGTATTCCAACGAGTACCGCTACTGCTGCGATCCTTAAATACATCCAGGAGATTAGGAAATCCTCCATCGGTTACAGAGAAATCTGGGTCACTGCTATCAGAGAGAACATCCCGATTTGCACCAATCTCAGAATTGGACATCTGGAATGCCCGGCCGACATCGGCATCATCTCCCATCGCAACAACGAGATATTTACCGATTTCTGTGAGTGACGGGGCGCTAGGAGGAAAAGAATCTGTGAAAGTCGTCGTCGCAACCTCACCATTACTTCCCGTCGCAGTCAAATTTAACGTTGCATTCAACGCATCTGGTGGACCCAAGCCAGTACCATTATTATCTGTCGGTACTTCCCAGGTTGTCACTACCTGACCATTCTCTGTACCATCCAGGTCACCTTCGCCTCCATCAGTGACTTCAATAGGATCATATGCATCCACATCCCCATCATCTCCAGGATCAGCAGGGTCATCTTCAATCTCAAACTTAATCGTTGAACCTAGTTCAAATCCAGTCGCGCTAATAGTCACCGTTTCACCCGGTGCGTAATCCTCTTTATCCGTCTCTACTTGAGGAAATTCCTGTTGATCCATAATCGTAAATTACCTTGAGTTAATATTTCATCTTTGTGAAGCACCCCCTATTGAAATTACTTTCTCAGCAAAATCAATAGTTCACAGTATAGACATAAATAAAAGCTGATATCAACCTGTATATTCACAAAAGCAACAATCTTCATCAAATCTTTATCAAAAACACCCTTGAGTATAAAGATTTGATAAAGTTGTATAGATATTGGGCAAATATTATAGCGCTATAGGCAAGTCATAAGTTAGAATTAATCTGTAACTAAGTTTTTCCCTGCGGAATTATTCAGGAAGCAAAATTAAAAAATCTCCAGGCCCTAAATCCGTAGTGCTAAATTGTTACGCATTTAAATCATATAGCAATGTGCGCTGGCATATTTACAAATTGCAGGAGGTGTCCAATAACTAAAATCTTATAGAACCCCCGATCGTATCTTTGGACGCGGTATGTGCTTTTGGCTTCCGTCCTCAGCCTGAGGAAGTTGTGGAAATTCAGGAACGAGAATGGGGAAAAAGCGGATGATATAAAATCCGGTTATACAGTAATCGCAAAATTACTTTATCTTAATACAGATTTTCTATTAAACATCTCCAATAATCAAAAATCAAATTAATTATTATCCATAAATTATCAATTATTTCCCCTACTCTGTACGGACGTTGCATGCAACGTCCCTACTTCCTGCTCCCTCTTTTCGAGGAGATGTCTATTGAATACGAATTTAAAAATTCATGCTATTCAAATCCTTTCTTTCTCCTGACTCGGTCGTTCCCCTCCACCGGAGGGGGAGGGGCGAGGGGTGGGTTGACTCCTGACTCCTCAGCTATATAGCAATGAGCGCTGGTATATTTACAAATTGTAGTAGGGGCAAAAGAGCTAGAAGTATTATATTATCGGCAATTTATTCCCCCTGTTCCCTGTTCCCTGTTGCCTGTTCCCTGCGCACAGCGCTATACGATAACTAATCATCCGGATTTGATATGAGACCCCGCGTCGCCCAATAGCAAACCTGGTAGCTTCCCTTGCAGGTAGAAAAATACTCTCATCTCCCCATCTCCCCATCTCCCCATCTCCCGATCAGATATCATTCACTATAAGCAGTCCGCACCAGAATTACAGTACAATCACAACCACGAGCGATCGCCTCTGGAATATTGCCATTAATTGCTTGTTTCAAAAATCCTTCCTTACTAGCACCAATAACTACAACGTCACAGTTATGAGCATCAGCCAAATCAACTACAGCAATTGAAACAGAAGTAGCACAGACTACAGTAGCCATAACTTCTGTATCCAAGCGATTTTGAAGAATCTTTGCTGCTTGTTTCATTTCCTCAATATTAGGCTTAACAACAGACTTAGTTAAAACCTGACATAAGAGAATTTCTGGCTTCACACTCAAAGAAACCAAGGCAGGCAAAAGCTTTACTGCTGCTGCTTGTGTAGGAATATCTCGAATGGGTACTAACCACCGTCGCCATCCTAAAAAAGAATACATATTATCAGAAACAAGATTATCCCGGTCTGCTTCAAATCTTTCATTAGTCTTAGTAATACCTTTGAATATTTCTTCCTCTTTTAACTTTCTAGCTCCCCATTTCACTACTATTACTTCACAAATAGCTTGTCGCATCAGAGTATCCACAATACTGCCAAAAACACGACCAGAAGCAGAATAGTCACCCTTCCAACCCATCAGTATTAGAGATATATGTCTTTCCTTAATAGTTTCCAAAATAGTATCAGCAACATCGTGACCAACCCGAATTTGAGTGTGCATAGGAATTTTCAAATCCTTAGCTATGCGCTCTGCCATTGCTAATAAACGACGACTCTTAGTTGTATCTACGACAGTCTCATCTGGGGAACTTTGACGAGGCACAATTAGAACTTGTAAACATTCTAATTCATAGTTGCGTTGCCGGGCGATGACAGCGGCGAGTTTTAGTAATGCGGGGGCGGTACTAGGATTACTTAATGGTACTAATAATCGACCATTCCCTATTTGAGGTGATCGCGTTTGATAAACTATATAAGAAGGTTTTTGACTATGAGTTCCCAGATTTGTCTTACCTATTTGTTCAGATTCTATTCGGATAATATCAGTATCAGTGATAATTCCTACCAAATGACGACCTTCCATCACAGGTAAACGACTAAGTTTGTATTGATGTAAAAGATACAAAACTTCGCTGAGATTATCTGTAGTTTTAACTGTCATGGGATGAGGTGTCATAAAATCTTTTAATAGGGTGTCTCCAGAAAGTTCGCGTTTGCGAGTGTAAGCTAAATCTGTCTGAGTGACAATACCTACGAGCAAGCCACTATCATCAAGCGCTGGAAAACCTCGATGATGGGAATTAGAAAACTTCTGCTTTACCTCATCCAAAGTTAAATTAAAATCAAGAGTTTCTACAGGAGTGTGCATGACTTCATCCGCACGAATATTGCTCAAATAATCATTTGCTGACTTCTCCTTCTTAAGTTGTAGACCTTTGAAATCTAAAACCCGGTCGGACAAAGACTTCTTATCTATCTTTTCTGCCATCAATAAAGCGACAATAGAAACAATCATTAGTGGCAACACTAAGCGAAAATCTTGTGTCTTCTCAAAAATAATTACTACTGCTGTCATGGGTGATCTTGAGACAGCACAAAAGAATGCCCCCATTCCTGCTAGAGCAAAAATTGTTGGTTGTTCGATGCCGACTACATTACTTTGGCAAATTCCAACTATCTGACCCAGGGCAGATCCAATAACTAAGGATGGAGCAAAAAATCCGCCCGGGGCAGCAGAACTGGCGGCAAATATTGTTAAGAGAAAGTGTTCGGCAAAAGCAATGAAACTCCATTTTAAGTTGGCTTCGTTACTGCCTAGCAATTCTCTTAAACCAGTATGGTTACGAAATGATTCTGGTAAAGATGCGATAATTAAACCACTAATTAATCCTGTGATAGCTATTCGCCAAGGTAATGTTAATTTTAGTTGGCGCTGAAATATGGAAGTCGCAATAATTCCTCGACTAAATACTGTCCCTAATAAACCTGCTAACATTCCCAAAATTATGTAAAAAGGAATTTCTTTGAGGTGTAAAAATCCTGTAATTGAGGTATCTAAGTAACTGCTCTTATCTAAGTATAAACTTTCTCCCCCTAGCATTTGGGAAACAACTGCACCGACGAAAGAAGCAATAATTGCTGGCCCCAAGGTGATACCAGAAACATCGTGCATTAGGTCTTCTACTACAAATAAAACTCCGGCGATGGGAGCGTTGAAACCAGCAGCTAACCCAGCAGCAGCACCACAAGCAATTAACTGACGACGGTAACTTGGAGAAGTGGGAACTAAACGACTGATCCAAGCTGCTAAGGATGCACCTATTTGCACTGTTGGGCCTTGTCGCCCTAATGTTAATCCAGAACCTACTGTCAGGATGGTAGTGAACATTTTGACCATGGCGATCGGGAAGTTTAAGGGAATGCGCATACCTGAGAGGGCAGCTTTGACTTGGGGTACTCCACTTCCTCCTGCTTCTGGTGCTAAACGTTCTACTAATAAACCTGCCACAAGTCCTCCAACCGCGCCAAAAATTGGTAATAATAGCCAAGGTGGATATTTGAGGGATGCAGCTATACGCAAACTACCTAGCCATCCTGCACCTTCTTTTAGTATGACTGCTGCTAATCCTGATACGATTCCGATTAAGCAAGCTTCAAAGACTGCTACACGTTTTGGTCTTAGCAGTGGATATATAAAGTTTTTGAGATGGATTTGAACTTCTTGTCGGATATACTGATGCCACATAACGGAGTTTATGGTGTTGTTTTGGCAGTATGGAATAGAGTTTTGGTTTATTCTAGTTCTTACTGGTTTTTTTTATCTTTTTCGGGCGTTGGTGATTTGAGGTATGATATCATGCCTGGATAATTAGTGAACAAAAAACTTTCTCCTTCTACTCCTGTTTATTCTTCTTTCTTTCCTCCTGACTCGGTCCAACTGACTTCCCTTCCTGGGAGGGGGAGGGGCGAGGGGTGGGTTGACTCCTAAGTAATTAAGATTAATATCATACACGCGCTTTACCAACACCTCTTTTTCGTTATGGGTTATATCAAATCCGGTTAAACAGCCATAGAATGGTTAAGTTAGGAGGAGTCAACCCACCCCTAACCCCTCCGGTGGAGGGGAAGTCAGGAGACAGGAGTCAGGAGGAGAAAGAATTACAAAGATGAGGGTAGTTATGACGATTGAAGATTTTTTTTATGTCCAATTAAACGGATTTGATATTAATATCAAATCCGGTAGCAGGGGAATGTGGGGAGCATAGAGAAAAACTACAACTATAAGGGTTGAATTAACTGTTTGGGAGTTCGATTTTCCCATATCTCCCACTAACCCATACTTCCTAAACTCACTCCCCCAATACGTTTCATATTTAATGAAACAACCCTGGTTAATGGGAGTGTGAATGTTTAATGGGATGAGAATCTCTATCAACCAAATAGACATCTGTTCAACAATTAATAATTAATAATTAATTATTAATTATTAGTTCTCCTTGAAAAGAAGAGGATTGAATAATCATGAAAATTTTTCTTCTCTTGGTCGATTGGATATGGCGAGGAGACCCGAAGAGTGACAGAGCCGCTCCGCTGTTAGCGTTTGCGGTAGCATTCCGGAACGGAAAGCTTTGCGGTAGCAAACGCCATCCCACCCTACGGGAAGCTGCGCTAACGACCGCTTATTATCCCCTTAAAAGGGGAGGCGCATACCCACAATTTTTCGGTAAAAATCAAAAATAAAATCAATTATCACACATAAATTATCAATTCTTTCTCCCTACTGCCTACTGCCTATGCGTGGAGGAGATGTCTAATTATTTTGATGTATGTGTTGACTGGGATGAGAATCTCTATCAATCCAATTATTTAGTTACGACATAGACTAATGACAAATCTTAGACTAGAAACTGATAACTGATAACTAAAATTACCTGTTGGCTAAAATTTTAAATATCGACTATATCATAACTTGAGTATATCTTTAGGTTCCGATTGGTATAACTCGCTAATATTAATATCATGTCCGTATAATTAGTAATCAAAAAAAGTTTCTCTTTACTTCTTCTTTCTTCCCTCCTGACTCCTGAGGACTGACTCCTTAGTCGTTTATTTATAACTGTTCAACCGGACATGATATAACTACTAAATATTAACCAAGAAAACAGCAACACCACTAATCATAAACGCCAAAATAGACGGCACTAAAGGCAGCACAAAACCTTGAGTAAAACAAAACAAACTAACTGAATATAAAATAATAATATTTCCTGCTATAAATAAGAAAAACAATAAAACTCGACGAAAACAATAACTTATCACACTACCCAAAACAGAATAACAAAAAATCCATAACAAATCTACCCACCAACTCCAAAACGTAATTAAAGGTCTACCATCCAAAACTGCCCTAATAATTTGACTAACTTGATGTGCGTGTAAAACAACTCCAGATATTTGCTTCTGAGAAACAGTTTCAACATAACTATAAGGAGTATAAAATTGATCGCTAGCATAAGGGTCTGTACTACCAATAAGCACAATTTTATCCCTAACTAAAAAACCATCAAATTCCCCAGACAAAATATCTGAAATACTAATATAATTAGCCACCATATCGGCATTTCTATAATTAAGTAAAACTTGAAACCCACCAGCATCAACTTTTTGATAAATACCTTGTCTTTCCACAAGCTTCTTAAAAATAACATCACCAACTTTAAAATTTCCTGCGGTAATATCTTCTTCTTTAAATCCTTTACTTTCCAAATAATTAAAAGCAACCCTAGCACTTAATGAATACTCTGTTTGACAAGGGTCTTCTGCCTGTTTTCCCATAAACATTAAATGGCGACGGAAAACATCAACTTGACCATTATCGACAACAACATCAGTAAAACCTAAACGTTTTTCTGGTACTCCTTCAGGAGGTTTAGTACCAGGTTTATTGTCGTGATATTCGCTAGTACTACAAACAGCAACTATTTTCTGATTATTACTCAAAATTTTTAATAACTTTTGATAACCAGATTCAGAAGGTAAAGGTTTTTCTCTCCAAAAGTCTAAACCGATAATTGTAGGTTGATGACTTTCTAACTTGGCTATTACCTCAGCCAAAACTTCATCAGTTAAGTCACTACCAATACCATATTTATTAATATCTTTTGCCGTAGCTTCAACAATTAAAATATTAGGGTCTGGCTGTTCTGGAGGTCGCCATCGCATTAAGCGGTCGTACTCATTTAACTCTAAATTTTGTAGCCAACCTAAACTTCTAAAACCAATAACTCCCACCCATGCCAAACTAGCAAAAACTACACTCATTCCTAATTTTTTAGGTTTTGGTTGAGGTTGCTCTAGATTACTTTCTAAATAAGCTAATTTTTCTGCCACCCAATCTAGATTAAAAATTGTCCGATAAATTTTATTAAAAATAACTAATTTATCCTGTTTTTTAATAACTACACCAGACAACCGCAAAGCCATTTGAATTCGACTATTATTAGCTTTAATTTCTCCTTGCAAGAGAATTTTTTTATATAATTTCAGTAATTGAGGAGCAAGTTGACCATGATTAACTAAATAATCGTGCATATATTTTAAATGAGTGGGATTATCTTTCTCTTCCCAATAAGTCAAAATATGTTCCTCTACCAACTGATCAACATCTGGTTCATAATCCTCTGCATAATCAACAATAATTTGACAAATTTTTTGAGTTAAAAAAGGTTGACCTCCGCTCCAATCAAAAACTTTTTGCAAAACAATTTCCGGTGCTTCTACTATTCCATCTAATCCCTGAGTTAATATTTTTCCATCTGCAAAAGTTAACTCTGTTAATTCAATTGGATGACCAATATTAAAAGGAGTATGTTTTCCATCTCTAATTAAATCCTCCGGAGTCGCCACTCCAAAAAAACAAAAAATTAGGCGATGATAATCAGATTTTTCATCCTCAGCGCGACGATTATAACAAGAGCGAATAAAAGCTAAAATTTCATTTTTAAAAGGGCAATTTACCAGTACATCAATTTCATCAAGAAAAATATATATTTTTTGAGGATTAGGAAAATTAACAAATAAAATTTCTTCAATAAACTGAGCAAAACGTTGAAGATTAGTCAAATTTTGATGACTGATTATCCACTGTTGATAATTGATACTATTGTCTAACTCACATCCATAAAATATTTCTCTGAAAAAACCCTCATACCAAGATTGTTTTTCTATGGAAAAATCACATAATCTAGTCATGTCAATAGGGATACATTGACAACCTTGAGAGCGTAATTCTTTCATCACTCTTACCCTCAAACTAGACTTACCCATTTGACGAGCATTAAATACATAACAATATTCTCCTGCTTGGAGTTTTTGAGATAATTCTCCATCTTGTTTTCTGACTACATAAGTGGGATTATTTGCTGATAAACTCCCTCCACTTGATTGATAATTCATGATTTTTTTTAAATTTTAGTTGGTGTTTTTCAGTTTGAGAAGGAGTCAGGAGACAGGAGTCAGGAGACAGGAGGAAAAAGGAGTAGGAAGTCTGTTTCAGAAGGAGTCAGGAGACAGGAGGAAGAGGTATTAGGTGTTATACCAAGCGCGATCAATGTTTGCTACATTTTCCCATTGCGGGAAACCTACCCCTAACCCCTCCCAGGAGGGGAATTATACCAATTTGAAAATGTTTGTTACAAATATTTGGACTGCTTATAGTAGTCAATAGTCAATAGTCAGTAGTCAGTAGAAGCTGCTATTATCATCATTTTTTACCATTAAATTATCAATTGTAATACCTTGTACATTTAGATGAAAGATTTTAGTTGACGCTTATTATTCGTAAAATTATTTTTTAAAACTGGTATTAAACATAAGAATAATTAACAATAACTAGGGTGCTAATTATCAAAAAAGTTATTCAGTCTGTGTTAATTACTTAATAATTGAAGTACCACTTAACTATAGCATTTTTTTTAAAATTGGTATGAGAGATTACCTGGGTTTTTCAATTACGTTGATATATGAATCTAATAGTTTACTTACTTCTTTGAGATACAATATAACTTTTGAAATATCTCTAGATTCAAGGTCATTTGCTAGAATTAGGTAATACCGATTTTCTTCTTTTCTTCTAATGAACCTTGTGCAATATTCAAAAATCTGTTTTTGGGAAATTGCTGCTAAAACCATAGACTTCTAAAACAAGTTAATGTGCTTTTTGCCAAACTATTAAATCTCGAAAGTTTTTAGCAGGTTCTCTTTTCATTCTGACTATTAACTCCTTCTTCAAACTACGTTCCAAAAAGCATAATTCTAACTCCTGTCTCCTGACTCCTGTCTCCTGACTCCTGTCTCCTGACTCCTTCTTCCATCTCCTGTCTCCTGACTCCTGTCTCCTGACTCCTTTTTCCATCTCCTGTCTCCTGTCTCCTGTCTCCTTCTTCTCAACGTTCGTGAAAATATTGTCGATATAAATTACAGCGAGGTTGAGCATAATCACCTTTAATTGTAATTAATCCCATAGCTTCTAATTGATGTACCTCACGATTTTTATTAGGTAAACGTACTGGAGAATTAGCTTTTAAAATTTCCTGAAAAACTACTTTTATTTTTGACTTTTCTGCCATAGTTTCTAAATGTCTACTTAAATGTTCTTGATAAATTCCAGTTTCAGTAGGGGCATATTTTAATAGTTCTTCAATTGTCAATTCATCCTGAAACATTTTGTATAACGCTAATCTGATCAGATAAGGATGTCCTCCCACCATAGACATTAAAGGAGTTACTATTTCTGGGTCAAGTTGATGTAAATATGTTAATTGAGTTACCTGCTCTGATGTAAATTCTTTTAATTCTATGGGTAAACCTACATTAAAAGGAGATTGATAAATATCTAATTTGCCATGATATTCTGTGGAATAAGCAATTACCATTCTGAGATTTCCCCAAATTTCAAAATTATTACTTTCTTCATACCAACTTCTTAACATGGTAAAAAAGTTTTTAGATATTTCTGGGTAGTTGAAAATTTCATCGACTTCATCTAATAGTAATACTAGTTTTTTTTCTAAATGAAATAACAAGGCTTTCAATTCTTGAGTACAAGATATTTTTGCATTATCATCATCCCAGGAATTTCCCTCTGGCGCATCAGTAAATCGACTTTTTATATTTTTATTAAATGCTTTGATGAAACTATTAATATTGCTGATATTTTGGGGTTCAATCAGAGTGTCAAATCTCAAATAAACAGGAATATAATTATTTTGATTAGCTTGGGCTTGTATCCGTTGAAGTAGAGAAGTTTTACCCATTTTTTTCGGTGCTTTTATTCTGACTAAAGAACCTGGTTTTTCTATTTCTCCGTAACATTCAGACTCCACAGAACAACGTCTAATTCGATAACGTTGTATATAAAAAGGAGAATCTAATTTTTCTGGTCTACCAGGAATGACAACTTGACTGATATGAAAACCATAATAATTCCGTAACTCATCACTAACTAAATCAGGTTTATATTGGCTAAATATTTTCACTAAATATTCTTCCCGCTCCAGACTAGATTCTGAATAGTTGAATTTAGCAGCGATCGCTTTTAATTTTCGACCTACATTAGATTGGTCACAATTCATTATCTGAGCAATTTGTTGATATTTTTGATTGGATAAACGCAAGTGCAGTATTTGTTTTTCACTTTCTGGCAAATGAGAGTATATGTGGTCAAATATTTCTTTATTCATGATTTTTATTCAAGCTTCACTATCTCTGGTTATTGATATAACGATAACTTAATATTATGTCCGGTTGAATAGTTATAAATAACTACGGAGGAGTGGGAAGAAGAAGGAAGAGTAGAATAAAGTTTTTTGATCACTAATTATCGGGACATGATATGACGAATTCTTACAGTATCAAGAGATGAAAAGCGATAATATTCAAATTACAAGTAATCCTAAATATGTTCTGAAAAAAAATATGAGAATTAGTAAATAGGCAACAAATATCAGAATTTCATAGTTTTTATTTGTTCTTATAGCATTTCTCGGACTCATGAGGTACACCTAATACCAATTCAAAAAAAAATGTTACGAATAGTAAGAAGAACAAAAAGACAAATGCAGGATATGCCATTTGACAAAAAGGATGATTTATCACCTAAAAAATGGTATTTAAGCCATTGATTTTGACTCCTAACTCCTGACTCCTAACTTCCCCTCCCCTCCTGGGAGGGGTTAGGGGTGGGTTGGGAGGGGCACGCGGGTGGGTTGACTCCTAAGAAATATCCTAGCTATTTGTAGGAAAAATTTATCAATTTGGTATAATACACCTTATATTTAACTCCTGTCTCCTGACTCCTGTCTCCTGACTCCTGTCTCCTGACTCCTAAAGCTAAAAAATTTTGTACCTCACAAGTATGGGAAGTGCTATATATTTTTTACAAATTATTTAGGATTGCTATATAGTAGCTAATATATTTTCATGTCTTTTAAGTAGAAATGTGCTGATATTTAATCTTTAGATATTTCTGGATCAAATACTACAATGTGAATTAATTTACACAAAAAATTATGTTCCTGCCCTGAACGTGCAAAAAAATACACATTGACAATTGTGGAATGGTTTTTGAGGCTTGTTTAAAATTCAACGTGCAATTTAATGCAATTTTTTGTTAGACCAAATCTACCTGGATGAGGATTATTTGTAATGGAACAAGGTTGAGACACAAACTATTCTAATTAACCTATTCCAACAACTAATCTACTTTTACTATTTTACAGGAGTCAAATAATGCAAGCTCTACTAACAAGATCACAAAACTGCCTAAATCTAATCAAAAAATGGGAAGGATTATCTCTTGATGCTTATCTCAACTCAGTAGAAATATGGAGTATTGGTTATGGAACTACCGAATATCCTGATGGTAAAAAGGTGAAACAAGGAGATGAAATTAGCATAGAGCAAGCCAGAAAATTCCTTCAAGATAAAGTCGATCGGGTTACTGATGAAGTTAATCAATTAATTAGAGTTTCTCTTACACAAAACCAGTTTGATGCTTTAATATCTTTCTGTTATAACGTAGGAATTGGTACATTCAAATATAGCACTTTGGTAGAAAAACTCAATCAAGGAGATTATCAAGGTGCTGCTAATGAGCTTCCCAAATGGAACAAGGTTATGGTTAATGGGGTAAAAACAATACTGCCTAGTTTAGTTGATCGTCGGGATGATGAAAAAAATCTTTTTTTAAGCAATAATTTCATCAGCAATAATGAATTATCATATCTAGCTGGATTAGGATTATTTGACCCGATGGCAGTATTATTAAAACCCTGACATTGAGTCAATGCACAAATCAAAAATTGTATTAGTAGGATCAACTCTTTTAATACAACAAAGTCGATATAAACTATTCTGATTAACCTGCTTCAGCAACTAATCTACCCTCACTATTTTTTTCGGACGTTTGATCTCAATAATTTCCGCTCAATCACTTCTGATAATTTGTCCAGTTCCAATGATTTTTGGGCAAGTTGCATAACCCAAAAATCACGATAGATAAGTATAGGTAGAACACAAAAGGTCAGGATAAATTTACCTGAGATTAGCAACTAATCTACCCTGACTATTTTTAAGGATTCCAATCATGAATAATACCAGATTTCCTGACTCAAAACTGCTTGATTTTGTTAAGTATTATGATAGTAACAACCCCAACCATCGTAATGCTTTCTTGAAAATCGCTTCCTCTTTGCCCGATGACTTTTACAATAACAATTAACCTATTCCAACAACTAATCTACTTTTACTATTTTACAGGAGTCAAATAATGCAAGCTCTACTAACAAGATCACAAAACTGCCTAAATCTAATCAAAAAATGGGAAGGATTATCTCTTGATGCTTATCTCAACTCAGTAGAAATATGGAGTATTGGTTATGGAACTACCGAATATCCTGATGGTAAAAAGGTGAAACAAGGAGATGAAATTAGCATAGAGCAAGCCAGAAAATTCCTTCAAGATAAAGTCGATCGGGTTACTGATGAAGTTAATCAATTAATTAGAGTTTCTCTTACACAAAACCAGTTTGATGCTTTAATATCTTTCTGTTATAACGTAGGAATTGGTACATTCAAATATAGCACTTTGGTAGAAAAACTCAATCAAGGAGATTATCAAGGTGCTGCTAATGAGCTTCCCAAATGGAACAAGGTTATGGTTAATGGGGTAAAAACAATACTGCCTAGTTTAGTTGATCGTCGGGATGATGAAAAAAATCTTTTTTTAAGCAATAATTTCATCAGCAATAATGAATTATCATATCTAGCTGGATTAGGATTATTTGACCCGATGGCAGTATTATTAAAACCCTGACATTGAGTCAATGCACAAATCAAAAATTGTATTAGTAGGATCAACTCTTTTAATACAACAAAGTCGATATAAACTATTCTGATTAACCTGCTTCAGCAACTAATCTACCCTCACTATTTTTTTCGGACGTTTGATCTCAATAATTTCCGCTCAATCACTTCTGATAATTTGTCCAGTTCCAATGATTTTTGGGCAAGTTGCATAACCCAAAAATCACGATAGATAAGTATAGGTAGAACACAAAAGGTCAGGATAAATTTACCTGAGATTAGCAACTAATCTACCCTGACTATTTTTAAGGATTCCAATCATGAATAATACCAGATTTCCTGACTCAAAACTGCTTGATTTTGTTAAGTATTATGATAGTAACAACCCCAACCATCGTAATGCTTTCTTGAAAATCGCTTCCTCTTTGCCCGATGACTTTTACAATAAC
>NZ_JAAHGU010000124.1:20661-21867 GCF_010692685.1 Okeania sp. SIO2F5
GAATAATACCAGATTTCCTGACTCAAAACTGCTTGATTTTGTTAAGTATTATGATAGTAACAACCCCAACCATCGTAATGCTTTCTTGAAAATCGCTTCCTCTTTGCCCGATGACTTTTACAATAACGATGCAGAGTGGGTAAAAATTTACCGTTCTCACCCTGCTAAAAAAATTGGTCGTTCCTCTGCTGGAGTAAGTCTAGATGTCACTTACTTTTCTCAGGGTGACAACTATCGCGATGCTCATCGCACTTGTTTTTCTTCTTCTTGTGCGATGCTGTTAAATTATCTCCGACCTGGAGTCATCAGGGGTGATGATGATTACGTTCGTGAAGTTTTCAACAGAGGAGACACTACTGACTCCTGGGTTCAAATTCAAACTCTGCGACACTTTGGAGTTACTGCTGATTTTGTTCAAAACGCAAATAATAATACTCTCAAGAAGTACCTCAACCGAGGCATTCCTGTTCCCTGTGGGATTCTTCACAAAGGCTCTTCTAATAACCCATCGGGTGGAGGCCACTGGATTGTAGTTATTGGTTATGAAGATGACAAAAATGCTCCAGGTGGAGGATATTGGGTAGTTAACGATCCCTGGGGGGAGATAGATCATGCCAGTGGCACTTACATTTCCGAAAATGGTAAAATGTTGAAATATTCTTATAGTCTGATGAACGCCCGTTGGACTGTGAGTAATAGTACCGATGGATGGTGTGTTTTGGCCAAATCTTGGATTGATTGAAGAAGGAGTCAGGAGACAGCAATTCTGGAGACAGAATCAATATTCGTGGGGATAGTCTCCGACACGCCACTTCGTGTCTACAAAACCCCAACCAATTGTGGATACCACGGGTTATGGGTCGCGCAACCCCGCCTTTTAAGGCGAAATATTTTTGGAGCGAAGCTCAAATCCCCTACTTCCCCTCCTGGCTCCCCTCCTGGCTCCCCTCCTGGGAGGCAGGGCTAATTCATTGTCGCCAGAGAAAAATATTGAGGAGTACAATGATTGGTGTCAAGTATTGAGTGAAGCCAAATATTCTCTATTTAGGGCTTAGATAGAAATGAACTTGTTACAAATTTTGGCCCTGTTACCAGATTTTCGAGCTGCCAGAGGGAGACGTTATCCATTATGGTTAGTATTACTGTTAGTAATTATGGGTACAATGAGCGGTTGTTTCTCCTATTGTGCCCTAGAAGATTTTGCTC
>NZ_JAAHGU010000125.1:0-21546 GCF_010692685.1 Okeania sp. SIO2F5
TCGGACTGGACTTGTTCGGTGACTATAAACCGCCGTAAGAACAAAGTGGTTATTATAAAGTCAAAAACTGCTTTTGTTTCTAAGGAAGTTCTGACCGTTTTTAATAAACATTAGAAGCATACACAGAGTTGGAATTCGTCTGTTTAGGTAAGTCACTCCAGTAATTGTCTTTCAGATTCCAGAGCTTTAACTAAATCTTGATTTCCTTTAGATCTTGCTGCTTCCAGGCGATGAGCTAATCTTTTTTCTATATTGGCTTTATGAACTTCATTTAATTTAACTAGGCTTTTTGGTGAATTTTTGTTCATCATGGACATTTTTTTTACCTCTTTTATTATATAGCTTACATTTTTAATTTAGCATCGCTAGAAAAAATAAACCAGCCCGGTTACTGAAAACTGTCAGTTATTATTAGCTAGTAGACACCAAACAAAGTCTGTTTTAGTAGGCTATCCCTTGTAGAATCATTCACAAATATTCTGAGTAAATCTTTTTAATAAAATGCCTGAAAGTATTGATTATTAATGAATGTGTAAATCTTCAGCAATAAGCTATATAGTTAACAGAGGAGCTTGAAAATCATCTTTTTTTATCCCTTAACAAGGGTCTCTCCTAGTTCATTAAATTTTATTAAGTAGACTTTGCAGTATCATACTAAATATTAGTTAAGCCTTAGAAGTTAAATTTTATCTTTTTATTTTGGGTTTAATACCCCGCCGTCTACACCAGGGTCAATTTATTGTCACTAGTGCCGCTACGCGAAAGTCAAAAGGCAAAAGTCAAAAGTTAATCATTTTTGACTTGTAATTGTTTTAGGATTTTGTAACTGGTCAGTTATTTCCGCCATCCTGCACTAGAGAAAAAGGGAGTGGGAGACCCACCCCTAACCCCTCCGGTGGAGGGGAAGAGGGGAGTGGGGGAGTAGGGTCAATTTATTGTCACTAGAGAAAAATTGTATCCTTTGAAATTTCGTACATCTTGCTAGGATTAGTTAACCAAAAATATAGAGTTCAGGACTTACGCAAATACACTACATATAGTATATAAAACTATATCACTATGGTATATATAGTGTTTTTGCCATGATAATGCGTAAGTCCTGGAGTTGTAAATATTCTCGCTACGACAAAGAATTAGCTCTGGCTGTCTACACCGTGTTTACAATTGGTTGGGGTTTGAGTCCCCATCCGTTTTTTCTTCCTTCCTCTGTTGGTGCGCATTCCCTTGCGTTTATCGCCGACACGGAGTCGCACCGCTTCTTGCTTCTTGCTTCTTCCTTCTTCAATAATTTAGAAAACATTTGGTTTTTTCTTCCTCACCTAATAAAAAACCAAAAAATCTCTGGATACACGCTACAATCCTCTACTGTAAAGGATTATTAATCAGTCAAAATTCTTAGTTACTTACACAAAAAATTTCAAATTATCTAACATGATAGATTTCTCTAACATTGCGGCGCAACTTAACGCAGGCACTATCCTTCCAGAAGCAATAGTTATAATTACCCTACTTGTAGTTCTCGTTGGAGACCTCATAGTAGGACGTACTTCTGCTAAATGGACTCCCTACGCAGCCATAGTAGGTCTATCGATCGCTATTGTGGCCTTATATACTCAATGGGACAGTACAAATACCATCGGTTTTTTGGGAGGCTTTAATGCTGATGCCCTCAGTGTAGTATTTAGAGGTATCATTGCTCTGTGTGCAATTACCACCATATTGATGTCGGTGGCATACATAGAACAAACTGGGACTCCACTAGGAGAATTTATTTGTATTCTGCTCACTGCTACTTTGGGGGCAATGTTCCTTTCTGGAGCAGATGAGTTGGTGATGATTTTTGTTTCTCTGGAAACCCTGAGTATCTCCTCTTATTTATTAACTGGTTATACAAAACGTGACCCCCGCTCTAATGAAGCAGCATTAAAATATTTACTCATTGGCGCTGCAAGTTCGGCCGTTTTTCTCTATGGCATCTCCCTTCTCTATGGTTTGTCTGGTGGAGAAACTCGGTTAACAGCGATCGCTTCTAGTCTTGCTGATGGGTCGAGTGGCGGAGTTTCACTAGCTCTAGTTATTGCCTTAGTATTTGCGATTGCTGGTATTTCTTTTAAAATTTCTGCTGTCCCTTTTCACCAATGGACTCCGGACGTATATGAAGGTTCTCCTACTCCAGTTGTGGCCTTTCTCTCAGTGGGTTCTAAAGCGGCTGGTTTTGCTCTAGCTATTCGTCTTTTGGTTACTGCTTTCCCTTTAGTTTCGGAACAGTGGCATTTTGTATTTACTGCCCTTGCTGTGTTGAGTATGGTATTGGGTAATGTGGTTGCTCTGGCCCAAACTAGTATGAAACGTCTACTTGCTTATTCATCTATTGGACAAGCGGGTTTTATTATGATTGGCCTTTTGGCGAATACTGAAGCTGGTTACGCTAGTATGATATTTTATCTGCTAATTTACTTGTTTATGAATTTGGGTGGTTTTACCTGTGTGATTCTATTTTCTCTCCGTACAGGTACAGACCAAATTAGTGAATATGCAGGGTTATATCAAAAAGACCCGTTATTAACTTTAGGGTTAAGTCTTTGTTTGCTTTCTTTAGGTGGTATTCCTCCACTAGCGGGTTTCTTTGGCAAGATTTATTTATTTTGGGCAGGTTGGCAAGCTGGATTGTATTGGTTAGTTTTGTTAGGATTAATTACCAGTGTTGCTTCTATTTACTACTACATTCGTGTGGTGAAAATGATGGTGGTAAAAGAACCGCAAGAAATGTCGGATGTGATTAAAAATTATCCTCCTATTCGTTGGGATATTTCGGGTATGCGTCTTTTACAAGTAGGGTTGATTTTGTCTGTTTTAGCAACGTCTTTAGCTGGAATTTTATCTAATCCTTTGTTTACTTTGGCTAACGATACTATTGTTAAAACTCCTATGTTGAACTCGGTTTTAGTTCACACTGTTGAAACTAATTCGGTAGCTAGTCAACCAAGTTTTTATTTGTCGCAAAATAATTAGTTCTGATTCTGTTGATTTACTAAAAGTAAGAAATGTTCGACTGGTTGTCGAGCATTTTTTCTGTTAAATAGATAGGTCGAATTGTTGGAGTTTTTATTGCAGAAGGAAGAAGGAAGAAATAAGAAGGTTTTAGTTATCTAGGAGATGAGGAAAAATCTTGCGTTGTTTGAGTTTTAAATTTTTTATCAAAATAATATGGGTCTAATACCCTGCCTTTTAAGGCGAAATATTTTTGGATAGTTGCTTAAACCCCCTACTTCCCCTCCTGGGAGGGGTTAGGGGTGGGTTAACTTCTGATTTCTTTCTCTTATACAAGTTCTCATATTAATGAGGTAGAGTATTTTCTTCTCTTCACTTATTCTTATATGACCTTTCCAAAAATTGTCATATATAGCCAAGATAATTAACAGCCTACTAAATTTTTTGTATCTAAAATATAACCTAATTTTTAGAAAATTCAATAGGTAGTATTAAGCTCAGTTATCTATTTATCAAAATATTTAGATTAGAGGCTATTTACATTAGACAAATGTTTTGACAAAATAAATCACAACTACTTATTAGGGAAATTAGGAGACACCCTAATCAGATTCAAACGTCAAATCAAGGCATGGTTAAAATCTGGATACATGGAGGAAAATAGACTCTTCCCCACCAATGAAGGTACACCACAGGGGGGAATTATATCACCTCTATTGGCAAATATAACCTTACATGGAATGGAAGAGAGATTAAATGAATGGGTAAGAACATGGAAGGGACAAAAACGGGTCAATCTACAATCATTCTCCTTTGTCAGGTATGCCGATGACTTTGTTTGCCTTCACGAAAGTGAAGAAGTAATACAACAAGCTCAGGAAATTATACAAAATTTCCTCAAACCCATTGGACTAATCATCAAAGAAGAAAAAACCAAGATTATCCACTCATTTGACGGTTTCGACTTTCTGGGTTTTAACATCAGACAATACAAATCTGGTAAACATAACTCTGGAAAGTTATCTAACGGTAAACCTCTAGGCTTCAAAACCCTAGTTAAACCATCAAAAAAAGCCATCAAAAAGCACTACGAAGATATAGCTAACCTGATAAGGGAAAAGAAGGCCGTCTCACAAGACACCCTCATACACCTACTAAACCCCAAAATCAGAGGATGGGCTAACTACTACAAAGCAGTATGTAGTAAAGAAACATTCAGTCAACTTGACAGTTTAATCTTCACAATACTCCATAAATGGACACTAAGAAGACACCCCAATAAAGGGAAGAAATGGGTCAAGAATAAATACTGGAAATCTGCTATATACATCCAAAATGGGGTCATCCATTCCAGAAATTGGATGTTCAGAAGCAACAATGGTAACGAATTGCGATTACATAGTAACGAAGCCATCCAAAGACATATCAAAGTCAAAGGAGATAAATCTCCCTATGATGGAGACTACATATACTGGGGAAAAAGGTTAAGCAAATCCATAGAGTTATCAACCAAACAGCAAAAACTTCTAAAAAAGCAAAAAGGGTTATGCCCCCAATGCAATAGACAGTTTATAACTGGGGACATAATGGAAATTGACCATATAATTCCAAAATCCAAAGGAGGTAAGGAGACTTACCAAAACCTTCAGTTAATTCACGCACACTGTCATGATCAAAAGACCAGAACAGATGGAAGCCTCAATCAAAGGTACTCAAGATAAGAGCCAAATAATTGAGGAGCCGTGTGAAGGGAAACTTTCAAGCACGGTTTTGAAGACGAGTCAGAGGGGCGACTCTCTGACTTAGTTCAACGAGTGGCGTGTCGAAGACTATCCATAAGCAATTTTCCCTTCAGCCTTATTCCTTCAGCCTTCAGCCTTATTCCTTCAGCCTTCAGCCTTATTCCTTCAGCCTTCAGCCTTATTCCTTCAGCCTTCAGCCTTATTCCTTCAGCCTTCAGCCTTATTCCTTCTTCCTTATTCAAAGAAAGCTATGCTAGAACTTTTAGAGCTTCTGGTTTCAGAATAACTTGAACTCCTGATTCAACTTTAACGTGCCACATACCATTTGGTAATTGATTTAGCAACTCTACAGCTTTACCTCGATCTTCTTCTAGTTCTGGACTTGGAGAATCAACTAAAATAACTGTTGTTTTGGTTGATTCTTTTGAAGATATTAAATTAGCAGATAAAGAGTGGGTTAGAGGGGGGGACTGTTCTGAGAGAGTTGCTAACTGCATTCTCAGTTGGTTTAGTTTATTTTGCAGTTCTTGATTTTCTTTTTGATATTGTTGTGATTGTGCTGTTAGTTCTTGATTTTTCTGGGTTAATCTTTGAACTTCTAGTTTTAATCTCTGAACTTCTACACATTCATCAATACTAACATTACAAGCTTTAGCTATAACTTTTTTAATTAGGGGGCTGTACATAACTTTTAAGTAAATAAATTAGAGTAAATTGTTTTTATGGAGAGAGAAGTTATTCTTTTTCCTAACTTCTCTTACCTTCTATTATCATCTTCTATTTTTCCCATAAAGTATGTGACCCCTTATCTGGTTTTAATGTGATTAAAATCACTATAAAAATTATGGGTTAATTATGGGATAAATTTCCAGGATAATAAACTTGATATTTGATAGTAATTAATACTTACATAAATTTGTTTTTTGAGTTAAATTGAAGTATAACTACTCAAATATTTTATCGTCTTACTTAATTCAGGACTGTGAGTTAAGTAGGTACGCATAATGTATTAAAAAAGCCTATCTAATCAATAATTTATTGATCCCCTCTATTTTAGAAGTTGAAAAGATTCTCACATATACTATCTACTTTGTCAATATAATTTTGGAAATAGGGTTTTTATTCTCAATGTCAAATCAACTATATTAAATATTACTACTTCCTTTGTTTATATATGGTCAGTTGATATATTTTATTTATAATTTTGTGAGCGCTTACTTTTAGATGTATGATTGAGAAAATCTAGCATTTACGGTAAGAGTAAGATAGGTAAAATTTTTATATTTTCTCCCAAAAGCAATAAATTTTAATTTTTTTTGATAAAAGTTAATCAGGGAAGAAAGAAAACTTTTAATTTACATCTAATTGCAGGAATTATAAATATTTATCCAGAATTTATGTGAGGGGGGAATTGCTATAGTGAAACTATATTAAATATTACTACTTCCTATATTTATATCTGGATATCTGGTCAATTGATCTGTATTTATTTATAATTTTGTGAACGCTTACCTGAAGATATATGATTAAGAAAATCTAGCATTTACTTATAAGAGGAAGATAGGTCATTTCAGTCATCAGTTATCAGTTATCAGTAAAATTTTTATATTTTCTCCCAAAAGCAATAAATTTTAATTTTTTTTGATAAAAGTTAATCAGGGAAAAGGGAAAACTTTTAATCTACATCTAATTGCAGGAATTATAAATATTTATCCAGAATTTATGTGAGGCGCTAATTATAGCAGTCTCAGGAAAGGTTAGGACAGATAAAAAGCTTAAAAATCAGACGACAATGTAAGATTTTTCCTTCTTCCTTCTTCCTTCTTCCTTCTTCCCTCTTCCTTCTGCAATACTCTGTTTTAATGCTTTTTAAATTTATCTGAAACTATCAGGAAACTCAGCCTTTAAAACAGGTAAAACTGGGCAAGGTTTTTGCTCCTGTAAATTATCTGGTTTATTCCAAGTAAAAGGAGCTAACTTAGCAGCAGACATCCACAACAAACGTTTTGCTCTAGTCATTGCCACATATAGTAACCGAAATTCCTCCGCCGTCTTCAAATATCCTGCTTGTTTCCAAGCAGTAGAAATATCTGGTAAATCTTGCCCTTGTAAACTGGCACGAATTTGCGCTCTTGCCACTTCAGCTAAGTCAAATTCTCCCAAAAAACTTACCTGGGGTAAAACTCGTAAATTACCAGGAATTATATTTTCATGTAAAAAAGGTAAAAAGACATAATCCCAATCTAAACCCTTAGCTTTATGCATAGTAATAATAGTGAGTTGCTGAGGGCGAGTATAACTTTTCTCTGCATCTTCATCCACTTCAACAGGTTCAAATCTCTCAGAACCTACAATTTCACTTAAAACTTCTAAAATAGAATTCATCGAACTATTATCAAAAGTTTGTTTAGCAACTCTTTCTGCTAATTTATCCGCAGTTGCTAAATCTGATTGTTGATATTTTAAAGCTAAAGCAAGAAAAGAAATTAATTGATACAAAGGTAATTCTGATTTTGCCCTAAGCAAACTACGACAAAAATCACGACATTTACGCACCTTTTCTGATTGATAAGGATCGAGAGGTCCTGGGTAAAGAAACTGTTCTGGCACAGAAGCAAAAGTATTATAATCTTGCTTAGGAATTAAGCGTCGATCGCCCAAAACTTTCAAAGCAGATTTTAAATAATCTGGAGAATGAGGGCGGTCAATAAATTGCATTAATGCTAATATTTCTGCTGGAATTTGAGAGTAGCGCGCCCCTTGAGAAACATCATATATTGAAATATTTTGTTTGCCTAAATCAATATCTATTCCATATTTTCCAGGATTAGAAAAAGTATCTGTAATAAATTTACCTTGTTTATTTTCCCTTACTAATACAGCAAAATTACCATCAGGATTTTCTTTAAATAAATTAATTATGCGTTTACCCATCAACTCTAGAGTTTGGTAAATATCTCGGGGTTCATATATTTCTAAACCACCATCAGTAGCTGGAGGATTATCATTTGCCGGGTGAATATTTTGGTCTCGAAAAGGTTTTTCTATTCCGGTTAATTCTGAATTATTTACCCATTTCAATACAAAATTAGCTGCATCTATAATTTTTTGACAACTACGACCTGCTTGTTCCATAGTCGCCAATTTATTTAATTGTTCACAGTCTTCACAAAATTGCCGAAAATCTATTGGATCTGCCGGAGTAAATGTGGAATTAATTGCTTGATTTGGGTCTCCAACACGCATAAGATTGAGATGATTTAATTTTGATAATCTTTGCTCTTGATAAATCCCATTATTTTCTGAATTACCATCATCATTTTCACTTGAATAAGCTAACTTTTTTAATAGTTTAGTTTGTAAAGGTGTAGAATCTTGAGCTTCATCTTCAAACACTGCAAAAACTTGATTTTGCCACATCTTTCTAGCACCTTCATTTTCTAATACCCGCAACGCTGCCAAAATCATTTCATCGTAGTCAATTAATTGATTTTCCCTTAATATTTCCTGATATATTTGATATAAATTAGCAGCAATAGTCACAACCTGATAATGGTCATTAATTTTGTCTCTTAGTTGCCATAAATATTCTGGTTTAAGACCAGAACTTTTTGCTTGTTGAATTGCTTTCCAAGCTAATTGAGGTAAAACTTCAGTGCGTAAAACTGACTGCCTTCTTAAACGTTCCGTTTCTTCTCCATCAAATTGAACTCCTTCAATTAAAAGTTGATAATGTCTAGGATTATTTGCAATCCAATTTTCTACACAAGTACGAGTTATTCTGTTGCTTGGAGTGGGAAGAATTAAAGTAGTATTTTCTAAATCTAACTCAGATAATTCAGGATGACGTAGGGCAATACTTAAAGCCAAACCATGTAAAGTATGAACAATAAAACTGCCTTGAGGTAAAGATAATTCTTTTAAATGTTTGCGGATTTTAGTTTTAATATTACTAGCTGCAGAACGGGTAAAAGTAACAACAATTAATTGACGATTACTATGTAACTGATAACGAGCGATCGCTAAAGCTGCTGCTGCTGCCATACCGTAAGATTTTCCTGCCCCAGGAACTGCTGAAACTGCTAAAGGTCCTCCTTGCCAGTCAGCCATTTGCTGTTGCCCAGGCCGTAAATTGCAACGAATTTGTTGAATTGTTTTTTCTCTTAAACTTGCTAATGATAAGTCAATTTCTGTATTTTCAGTATTCGTTTTAATATCAGTATATGGAGGCAAATTATTATTGAAATCGTCAGTCACCTTGTTTTAAATCAAAAGTTAAAAATTAAAATATAGCGTTTCTCAAATTACTGAGGAACAGTTGTTTTTCTTATTTTCTATTCCTTACTCCCTACTCCGTTTTAAATCAAAAGTTAAAAATTAAAATATAGGGTTTCTCAAGTTACTGAGGAACAGTTGTTTTTCTTATTTTCTATTCCCTACTCCCTACTCCCTACTCCGTTTTAAATCAAAAGTTAAAAATTAAAATATTACCGAAAAATTGTGGGTATGTGCCTCCCCTTTTAAGGGGATAAAAAAAGAGCATATTCGCCAAGGTCAAGCTTCCTTATTGCAGAGGTACTGATAACTGATAACTGATAACTGAAATGACCAGTAAATATTTAAGTTTATTTTTGCCGAATTCAATCTATTTTAGCTAGGGGAAAATGAAGATAAAAAGTTGTACCAGTAGAAGGACTTGATTCAAAGAAAATCTTCCCATTATGGGCATCAATAATTGTCTTAACAATAGCAGTTCCCAATCCAATACCACCCTGTTTTCCATAACTTACAAAAGCTTCAAATAATTTATCCTGAATTTCTTGAGGAATACCAGGACCATTATCTGAAAAAGTAATTTCAACTAATCGATCTTTTCTTCTAGCTCTGATTTCTATTTTGCCTTCAGATTTATCCAGAGCTTCTACAGCATTAGATAATAAATTTTGTAAGACACGGTTAATCTTATTTTCATCAGCATTTATGATTAAACCCTCTTCCACAGAAACTATCAATTCTACAGAAGAAAAATCAATATAGACCTGGTTTAACTTAGCAAAATTTTGTAAGAGTTTAGCAATATCAATTAACTGACAATATAATTTTGTATTCCCCTGAGAAAAAGCAAGCACTTCTTCTGCCATATTTAACATTCTCTGAACTTGCATTGAAATTAGATCGCACCATTCTTGACTCTCTTGATCGGGATGGAGTTCTTTTAACATTGAACTTGATAATTGAATACCAGTAAAAGGACTTCTAAAATCATGAATAATAGTATTTACCATCTCTCCAATCAAAGTCATTTTCTCTTTATAAGCTAATTGATTGACATAATCAGTCGTCACGGTTCGCAATCTTTGAGATAAAAAACTTAAGATTTGTAAGACTATATCTCCTTTTGTATTAGCTAATATCTCTGTTATGGATTCATAGTAAATTTTCGCCAAAACTGTTTCCTTAGATGTAACTACCCTAGCACTTCTTGGCTTTCTATCTATAATCCCTAACTCTCCCAAATAACCATTAGATTTAACAGATGTAATAACAACATAATTATTCCCTTCACCACTCCTTTTACTAACTTCTACTTCACCTTCTAGAACTAAAAATAAAGAATCTGAATCATCACCTTCTTCAAAAATAATCTCTCGGGGATTAAATTTTTTAATAATAGCAATCTGGGAAATTTGTGCAGCTTGCTCAGGTTCAAAATAGCGAATAAACTGATGTGATTCTAGTTTCATTTTGTAGTGGGATATAGTATGTCTTTCGGTTAGGTAGTCTTGGTGATAATGGATGAATTTATCATAAAAAATATTCAGTGTCAAAAGTTGTCAATCCTATGACACAACAAAATTTTGAGGCAAAAGAGATAGATAAATCAACATTCATAACTTTATTGATATTGAGCTACAGCACAAAAGCTATACCCTATATTTTTACTGATATCTTTTTATTACTAATCAACTAGATAGGAAAAAAAGCTATCGCTTTAGCTATAGCTAAAAACTCCTAAATTTTATAATAGTAAATATTTTGATTCAGCTAGTTTGCCATCGCTTTTATTAGTTGTCGCTTCATCAAATTTATTTGACTTGACAATCAATATAGGATATGTACTAAATTGATTACTAAGTTTATTTTCAAATAGTACTATTTTTTATGTGAAGTCCGGAATAATAATTGTCCCCATATGAGGTAAAATAGAGTTTAATATCAAATCTATTAAACAAGCCTAAACTTACCTCCTAATTTTTCCCTCTATCCAAGACTCTATTATAAATTACATATTGATTAGTCCTGTTAGAGATGAAGAGTTAACAACTGTTGACTAAAATCTGTAAAAAGTTATGGACATCATCTTGAGAATTGCCCTGGAGAAACGACTTGAGCTCCAACGGCCTCAATTACACTAAAATGAATAATGCCACTAATCTTAATATAGTGGCATTACAGACCTAATTATAGAGTTTTTTATGGGCTAAAATTACCACAGTCCTCTTACAGGAGGAGGTTGTGGGACAGGTCTTGTAATAGGAGGGGGTGGCTGAAGTGGTGGAAACTCTAAGGAAGGAGGACCCTGGAAATTGTATGTTGGTAACTGAACTTCTACCCGTTCATAGTTATAATCTGGGATGACTTTAAAAAAGTCTATACAACCACAAGGGTCTTCAGGATCGTCATTCTTTTTGCCCACAATTGCATAAACCCGCATTCCAGGTACTAGACCTGCTATTTCCATCGTATGTCTAGGAGAAAAAAATAGAGTTCGTAGTTGACCACGTTCCTCTTCAGGAATTGTGACATAAGTGGGTTCACCATCATTAGGTGCAATGCCAGGAATGCCTAATTCTGCTTCTTCATCTACTAGAATTGTGACTACATTACCGATAATACCTTTAACATAACCGACAATCTCCATTTGATTTGCTCCCCCTGCTCTAGTTCTTTCCCTTTGGGCAACTTTCTCATTTTCAGGAGCAGCGATCGCCGGATAAATTGTTCCAAATGTAATTAATATTGACAAGCAACCACTTGCCAAATTTGTATATTTTGGAAGACGCATGACTACCTCACCAAATTTTGTCTAAGTGTCTAAGTTAAAATCTGTTTTCACGGGTTTAACTGGACAGTGATTAATTGATTGCTTATTTTTATAACAACCTCGTCAAGAGGATACCACCAACGCTTATTTTTGGCAAGTAAGCTTACTTTATATGTAGTGTAGAATTTTTTCTGTTATTGAAATTGAGATTAACAGGCAAACTATTTGTATTACTTTCATTGAAAATATCTAGATATAGCCTCTGTTTCATTTACCAGAAAATAGGTTTATTAATTTGCAAATTAATCTTAATCTTGCCTTGAAGCAATATAACAACCCTAGATTTTGGTTCTAATATTTTAGTATGGGTAATATAGTCATCAAGTTCTTAATTATAAAAGACTTAGAGATAAATTTTTTATTGATCAGGATTTCAGATTTCCTTTTTCTATAAACTATGAATCTATATATTATATCTTTATATCTAGAATATCTATAAAAAAATTACTAACAATATAGCAACCATATTGTGATTTTCATATTTTAGTTCGACTCAGCCAATATATTTTTGGGGAACTACTATCGATAGTACTTCTATTCATAATTAATTTGCAGTATTTTTGTGATTAATTGTCATACAACTTTACTCCAAAATATTAGTAATTACTGATTAGCATTTTCTCCTGATTTAATTTTTTTTTCTTCAGGCATATATTCTTCAATATTAATAGATGCTATTCCCTTAGATTCGACTAACTCAAACATTGACCCTAATTGTACCCAGATCAACAAGGCAGTTGGAAACACGACTATTGCACCTATGACAATAGATAACCATTCAACAATATTAAAGATAGAAAGACTAGCTGATACAGATAAAAAGATAAATAAAGTCATGCTCAAATAAGCAGTAATAAGATTAGGTGTTTGATAACCTATTTGCTTTTGAGAGACTTTGTTTTTCAGCCATAGTGTTAATTTATACTCCAACATATCTTTAAAAATAATTCCCAAGACAATAGAGAAAAATAATGTTAACTGAATGACTGTGTAGACAGGAAAATCAAAAAAAGTATTACTGTACATTTTGTTTAACCACAAATATTAACATTTGTAAATCATATCATATTTGTAGTGAGAAAGAAGACACAAAAAAATTTTTAGCAAAGAATTAAAGATATAGCAGAAGCAAGAAGCAAGAAGCAAGAAGGAAAAATATTGCTTTGTCTGAGTTTTAAGATGTCTATCTGTCCTAACCTTTCTTTCTACTGGGATAATCAGAGTAAAAAAAATTATGATGAATTTTGTACCTCACGCTTCTTGTAAATTATAGTAATTTCTTAAAATAATGCTTTTTTTATTGAAAACTTCAGCTATTAAGTAATAAATCAGATTCAGTAATTTTTTGAGTAATTATTTATATGAAGTAAACATATATTATTCATTTATTATTCGTTATTTACCTAATCCGTACTCCCTGCTATCAATAAAATTAGTAAAAATGCGTGTGATTTCGTATTATAAATAAATTAATTTGTCATTTGGCAATCCTGCAACTGTCATGGTATTAATTGAACTTAGGACAAATCACCTAATGATGTCAGTTCTAATTGCCTCAGCTCCAATTAAAAGAAGGAAAATGTATTTCGGTTTCTTTCCTACTCAAAGTTTTTTCCACTTCCCCACTCCCCCACTCCCTTACTGCACTACTTATAATTTCAGTCAAATAATACTTTCTCCAAATTTTGCAAAGCAATTTCCAAATTATCATTCATTAGTTGTACATCAAACTCTCCTGCAGCTTCCATCTCTTTAATTGCCCTTTCTAGACGCTTGACGATCGCTTCTTCCGAATCATGTCCTCTATCCCGCAATCTTTTTTCCAATTCAGTCATAGAAGGAGGTAAAATAAAAATAAGCAATGCTTCTGAAAAAGTCTGTTTAATTTGTCTTGCCCCTTGTACCTCAATCTCCAATAATACTAATTTACCCTGTTTAATATTTTCAATAACTGGCAGACGTGGCGTACCATAAAAATTACCTGCAAACTCAGCCCATTCTAATAAATCTTGAGTTTCAATCATTTGTTGAAATTTATTGCGGTCTACAAAGTAATAACTTTCTCCTTCTACTTCTCCAGGTCGAGGACAACGGGTAGTCATAGAAATAGATAAAACTAATTCTGGATGACGTTCTAAGAGAGATTTTACCAAAGTCCCCTTACCTACACCACTAGGTCCTGTTAAAACAATTAATTTACCAGTTTGCATAAATTTTTATCGCAGTACAAGCGAGCATAACTAAACTTTTAGTTATTAATAACAAATTTTGGAAAATCAAACATCAATTACTACAATTAACTATCTTTATTGTTAAATATAAATCGATGTGCCACTGTCTCAGGTTGAATTGCCGAAAGAATAATATGATTAGAATCTGTAATAATCACTGCTCTGGTACGCCGACCATAAGTAGCATCAATTAATTTGCCTCTTTCCTTGCCATCGCTAATCATTCGCTTGATCGGGGCTGATTCTGGACTAACAATTGCAACGACTCTATTCGCAGAAACTATATTACCAAAACCAATATTAATTAACTGGATATCCATGACAGATTATGCAACTTATATATACAAAGTTTTTCAGTTATAGCAGCAGGAAAAAGGAAGAAGGAAGAAGGAAGAAGGAAGGTAAGCATTCAGGTCTTGGGGTTGCATTATTCTTGATTTTTTGCATACTCAGTGTTTCAAAGCTGAAAACTGTATCTAAGAATACTAAATAGTCTATAAATGAGACTAAAAGGTTTCTGGAAAGTGATAAACACATAGATATGATTATTTGTCAACCCCAGCACCTGAATAGTTACGAAGGAAGAAGGACAAATTTTCGTTGTCTGAGTTTAAGCTTTTGATATGTCAGTGCTCTTTCCTTAGACTACTATGTACAGAAGATTTCACCAAGGGTGAGATATACCCCGAAGCGGGAAAAATGCCAGCACTGGGAACATTTAATTATTCATATCTGTACTTCTGATGGGAGGAATCTGCTATAAGAAGAAAACACCTAAAAATCTTTATTCATTAAATCAGGCTTTTACATCAAGTCTAAATCTGTCATTATATAAGTAATAAATATTTATAGTTCTGAATAATTTTCAAACCTGCTCAATCAAATAATTGGTGTTTATACTAAAGACTTTTATTGATAGCAGAGAAGAAGGAAAAATGGCATTGGTGAATGCGTAATGCTTTTGTCTCAAATATCTATGAACAAACTATAATTGTACCGTTCATAAATATTTAATGCCATTACCTAATCACCAACCCCGGAAAAATAATTAATCTTTATTTGTCAACTAAACTTGATATTATAATTCTCTAAATTTACATGAAAAAAGCAAAAAAAATTATTTAAAGATTGTCGCCTGAAAAATAAAAAATACTATTTTTAGACACTAAATTTATATCATAGTTTTTTCACTTTTAATTTTTAACTTAAAGCTAACTGTGCAACCTGTTGACTATACAACTCTCATAGCTTCATGTTCTGAACTCCGTGTTAAATGGCTACCAGCACGTTTAGAGCAGGTATATCAGCGCGATCGCTTTACTATTACCATTGCTCTGCGAACTCTCAAAAAACGTGGTTGGTTGGACATTTCCTGGCATCCCCAAGGGGCCCGTATTTGTATTAGTGACCCTCCACCTCGCGCCCCTGATACTTTTACTTTTAGTCAACAATTACGACACCAGCTAGGGGGACTAGCTTTAATAGCTATTGTTGAAGTTTCTCCTTGGGAGAGAGTACTGGACTTCCAATTTGCCAAACGTCCTGGAGAACCACCCCTATGGCATCTTTATGTGGAAGTTATGACCAAGTACAGCAATGTTATTCTGACCACTGCGGATAATTTGGTTGTTACCTGTGCCCATCAAGTGAATAGTCAACAGTCTAGTCTGCGTCAAATTCAAACTGGTCAACCTTATGAACTTCCCCCTTCTCTGACTAACCCTATTCCTAATTTCCAAGAAACGCAACAGCAATGGCAAGAAAGAATTAGTTTAATACCTGGTGTATTGTGGCGAAATTTAATTAAAAATTACCGTGGCCTCAGTAAGGCTTTAGTACAGCCAATGATTGAAGCTTTAGGACTAGACCCTCAACAGTCTACTGATGAACTTAGTGCTTCGGACTGGCAAAAATTATTTAAAAGTTGGCAAGAATGGTTAAAAAATCTGGAGCATTCAAAATTTTATCCTGGTTGGACTGCAAATGGATACACTGTAACAGGTTGGTTAAGTGTAGAATCTGTTGATACTGTCCAGGAATTATTGAATGGTTATTATACTCGACAGCTGAATCAGCAAGAGTTTAGTCAACTATATCATCAAATTAGCCAAAAACTTAAAAATATTACGGCTAAGTTACAGCTCAAGGCTGATACTTTTACCGAACGTTTACACCAGTCGGATGGGGCAGAATTGTTGCGATCGCAAGCCGATTTACTTATGGCCAATCTCCACGAATGGCGACCGGGGATGAAAGCTATTACTCTATGTGACTTTGAAACGGGGGAACCGATGGTCATCAAGTTAGACCCAGAGAAAAATGCGGTGCAAAATGCCCAAAGTCTTTATAAAAAGCACCAAAAGTTGAAACGGGCCCGTGTAGCAGTTGAACCCCTTTTAGCGACAGTCCAAGCAGAAATTGATTATTTGGAGCAAGTGGAAGCTTTTTTGTCTCAGTTAGATACTTACCAAACTCCAGAAGATTTACGCACTCTTGAAGAAATTCGGGATGAGTTAATTCAGCAAGCTTACCTTAAAGCTCCAGAACATCATCACCAAGATAATAAAAAGGATACAGAATTTTACCGTTACGAAACTCCTGGTGGATTTGAATTATTGGTTGGCCGTAATAATCGTCAAAATGATTTGTTAACTTTTCGAGTGGCGGGAGATTATGATTTGTGGTTTCATACTCAAGAAATTCCTGGTAGTCATGTTTTGTTGCGACTAGATGCTGGTGCCACACCTGATGAAGTTGATTTACAGTTTGTTGCAGATATAAGTGCTTTTTATAGTCGTGCCCGTCAGAGTGAAATAGTCCCAGTTATTTATACTAAACCTAAGTTTGTTTATAAGCCCAAGGGTGCTAAACCTGGTATGGTTGTATATAAGCAAGAACAGGTTTTTTGGGGGAAACCACAAAGGGCTGAAACCCATATTTCACAGTTAATTGGGATACAAAATTAAAATTTTTTCTAGAAATTGCTCAATAGTTTGTTACAATTAGTGATATAGATATTGTGAGATATATAACCCGCAAATCGCTGCGAACTTGGGAATGCGTAGCTACTTGCTTGTTAATCTCGCAGAAATAACAACGGAAAATAATTTTTAGTTAGACCTGCTTGAGAAAGTTGGTCTTTTTTTTTGCCGTCGATCAAAAAAGTTATAGCGGTTTTCAATATAGACGTACTCCAGTGGCCAAAGTATTCTTGGACTCCATAACCCAAAATAATTTTGTAGTCTACTTAAATAGAGTTGTCGCTAAATAGATAGAGGGAAGAAATCGTTCCAACCTAGACAGAGCAATAATTCCAATACTTTTTGGTTGCCAATGGCTACAATTCTTACAGAACAAAGTTTTTGGGGATTTTTTAAGTTATAAAGCGACAAGTCTAATGAAAAGCGCTGTAATTTAGAAGCGACTTATTAACTTGAAAAAAAGTTTTAATCTTTGGGCAAAGGGTGTTGGTCTAGGTTAAAGTGTTGATTAAAATAGGAGAGCTTAAATCACAAATCAGTTTTGGCGTTAAGCTAAATAACCATAATGAATTATAGCATAAAAAAGCTTTTTGTAACACGAAGTAATCTAGATGTATAAACAATCTCTCATTGAAGATTGCTGACAACGTATGATTAACATTTAAAGTCTTATGCTAATTTGATTGGTAATAACTATGTCACAACAGAGTCTAATCACAGTCAGCCAAAATGGACAATACGGCCGACAAAATTTTACATCTCCACCAAAATTGGATCTTGAGGTTGTCAACCAGGAACTTGCCCAAGCAGACGCTGATACTCTGGTTAAGTGGGGATATGCAACCTTTGGAGAAGGTTTAGTTATGAGTACCAGTTTTGGTATCCAGGCTGCTGTTATGTTACATCTAGCTACAACCGTTGTACCTAATATTCCTGTCATTTGGGTTGATACAGGATATTTACCAGGCGAAACTTATAGATTTGCTGAAGAGTTGACCGAACGATTGAAACTGAATCTTAAAGTATATCAATCTTCAATTAGTCCCGCTAGAATGGAAGCTATACATGGCCGACTATGGGCTGAGAATAATGCTGATGCTCTTAACCGCTATGACCAAATTCGCAAAGTAGAACCCATGCAAAGAGCATTAAAACAGTTAGATGCTAAAGCTTGGCTAGCTGGCCTACGAAGAGACCAAACTGACCACCGTAAGAGTCTTAACCGCATTAGTCAGCAATCGGGAATATATAAGATTTTACCTATATTAACTTGGAATGCCAGGGATATATACCAATATTTGACTGCTTACAATTTGCCTTATCATCCATTTTTCGATTTGGGTTATACTACTGTCGGAGATTGGCATTCTAGTCGTCCCTTGACTGCGGAAGATGAGAATGAACGGGATACTCGTTTTCATGGTCTTAAGCAGGAGTGCGGACTACATTTGCCTCAGACAGATGGACAAGCTCAAAGTTTAGATTCCAGTTCATTGTAATTGACGATCTATCAGCTATTCTCAATGAGCTAGGAGTAGAGGAGTAGTAGGGACGTTGTATGCAACGTCCCTACAGGTAGGCAGGGTCAATTTATTGTCACTAGAGAAAAATTGTATCCTTCTAAGTATTTGTAGCAAAAATTTTAGTATTTCATATTTAAAGTCTTTCTTCAATTCAAAGCTTCTGCATGATATTTTATATGGTCTTCTATATACCAATCAACAATTTTAGGTACATCTGTACGACCCCTCGCACCTCCAAAAGCTGTACCTTTCCATACCCTTCCTGTTACTAACTGAAACGGACGAGTACTAATTTATTGTCCCGCACCAGCTACACCAATAATTACACTCATACCCCAACCTTTATGACAACATTCTAAAGCTTGACGCATCACATTAACATTACCAATACATTCAAAAGTATAGTCAGCACCACCTTTTGTTAAATCAACTAAATAAGGAACTAAATCACCTTCTACTTCTCTAGAATTAACAAAATGTGTCATGCCAAATTTTTCCGCTAATTCACGTTTACTAGGATTAATATCAACCCCAACAATCATATCAGCACCCACCATTTTTGCCCCTTGAATTACATTTAAACCAATGCCACCTAAACCAAATACAATTACTTTTCACCAGCTTCAACTTTTGCCGTATTAATAACAGCTCCAATGCCAGTTGTGACTCCACAACCGATATAGCAAACCTTATTAAAAGGAGCATCTTTACGAATTTTTGCTACGGAAATTTCTGGTAATACTGTATAGTTTGCAAAGGTTGAAGTACCCATATAATGATGAATCATTTCACCATTTAATGAAAATCTACTGGTACCATTTGGCATTACACCACGACCTTGAGTAGTGCGAATTGCTTGACATAAATTAGTGTTTCATGCTGAGACAATACTCACACTGACGACATTCTGGGGTGTAGAGAGGGATAACATGGTCTCCTGGTTTGACGCTAGTGACATTTTGTCCAACTTCAACAACGACCCCAGCTCCTTCATGTCCTAAAATGCTAGGAAATAAACCTTCAGGGTCTGCACCAGAAAGAGTATAAGCATCGGTATGACAAATTCCGGTTGCTTTAATTTCTATCATTACTTCGCCAGCTTTTGGATTTTCTAAATTAACGGTTTCTATACTTAATGGTTTACGAGCTTCAAAAGCTACTGCTGCTTTTACTTCCATGTTGATATCCTGATAAAAATGACAGGATTAATCATAGTTTATGTAAGGAGAAAGAAGCAAGAATCAGGAGGATAAAAATAATGCAATAAATAGACAAATTTAAAATTTTGCCAGACAAAGATATGTGGCAATTCAAAAAGTTAGTAATGTCTATCATTGCTTCTGTTAGTTTCTTCTATAAACAGAAAAACTTGAAATTTTCGCTGAGAAGGATCTGTGGCAATTCGAGAAGTCAGTAACGCCTATAATTGGTGCTGTTAATTTCTTCTTTTTTCTTGCTGATTATCTCTTCCTTTATAAACAGAAAAGCTTGGAATTTTGAGGTGTTCAAGAGTTGCTTTTATTCTCAAAGCCAGGGTATATCTATCATGGCTGTGATAGATTGATTATTCTTTCTTTCTGATTTTCTTTTCCTGGTTCCTTTCTAGTTAGTATGAGATAAATTCTAGAAAATAATAGAGCAAATAGAAAAATTTAAAATTTTACATGAGAAAAAGCTGTGGCAATTCGAGAAGTTAGTAATTTTTATGATTGCTGATGTTAATTTATTCTTCCTTCTTCCTTTCTAATTAGAATTAGACAAGTTATTCAAAATAATACAACAATTAGAAAAATCTGTTCAAATTGGAGAAGTTAGCAATGTCTATCATTCCTTCTTTCTTCTTCCTTCTTCCTTCTTCCTTCTTCCTTCTTCCTTTTTTAATTATAATGAAAATCGCGATCGCACAACTCAATCCCACTATTGGTGATATTACAGGCAATGCAAAATTAATTTTAGAAGCTGCAAAAAAAGCTGAAAATTTAGATGCCAAATTGATGATTACTTCAGAATTATCTCTCATAGGCTATCCACCACGAGATTTATTAATTTATCCTAGTTTAATTGAAGCTGCTGCGACAGAGTTAGAAAAGTTAGCTAAAAATTTACCATCAGAAATAGCAGTTTTAGTGGGAACTGTAACTTTTAATTCTCAAGCTGCTGAAAATGGAGAAAAATCATTATTTAATAGTGCTGCTTTATTAGGTAATGGAGAAGTCAAACAAATCTTTCATAAAAGGCTTTTGCCTACTTATGATGTATTTGATGAACAACGATATTTTGAGTCTGGTAAAACTAGCGATTTTTTCACGTTAGAAATTCCTGGAAAAACCTCAGAATCTTTAGCTAAAATTGGCGTGACTATTTGCGAAGATTTATGGAATGATGCCGAATTTTGGGGAAGGCGAAATTATACTTGTGACCCAATGAAAGAATTAGCAGAAAATCAAGTTGATTTTGTCGTAAATATGTCTGCTTCTCCATATCGAGTAGGAAAGCAAAAATTGCGAGAGGCAATTTTAGAACATGGCACGAATCGTTATCAAATACCAATTATTTATGTTAATCAGATAGGCGGTAATGACGATTTAATTTTTGATGGTTGTAGTGTGGTTTTTAATAAGACTGGTAATGCGGTCTATCGAGCTAGTGCTTTTGCAGAAAATTTGGCAGTTGTTGAATTTAATCCAGCAAAAAAAGATTTGATTGTGACTAATTTTGAAAGTCTATATTTAGCAGAAAGTGAGGATGAAGAAATTTGGTCTGCTTTGGTCTTAGGGGTAAAAGATTATCTGCGTAAGTGTGGTTTTTCTAAAGTTGTTCTTGGTTTAAGTGGGGGAATAGATTCGGCTTTAGTTGCAGCGATCGCTACTGCTGCTTTAGGTAAAGAAAATGTTTTTACTATTTTAATGCCTTCTCCTTACAGTTCCGATCATTCTGTTAAAGATGCTTTGGAATTAGTGGAAAATTTGGGTG
>NZ_JAAHGU010000126.1:0-20973 GCF_010692685.1 Okeania sp. SIO2F5
GCATCCTTAAAACTTTAACCTTTAGCGATCGCCTAATTTATGAAAAATACAGCTCATACAGTTACTTTTATGTTACATTATCAATATTTATGTAATATGTAAAGATGCCAGCGCTCATTGCTATAATTATCAATAAACCGGGTTTTATTGCGCTTGTTGACAATAGACTTTCAACATATAGTGTCTATAAAATCAAACAAACACTACATATAGGGAACGGCAAAATAAGATGCGTTTGCCCTGGTCTAAATTCCAGTTACGAGGTGGCGTGATCAATTTCTGATCTTCAAGGTAGACGGTGTGCCTCAAGCCCAGGAAAAGCCTTGTAGAGTGAAGCAATGTGATCAGTATTCAGATGAGCACAGAGTAATTTCGCTTTTTCAGCTTGAGGATAGATCGCTACTATTATTTTTGTCCAAAAGTGACCGACTCGCTGAGAGGTTGGATCTCTGTTCCAGGAAAATAAAAACTGAGAATACGATCGCTACTCCAACCTAACTCAGCTAATTTAATAGAACCTTTCTGAGAGAAACCTACCCCATGTCCAAATCCTCCTCCAACGAAACTATAGCCCCATAAAGTTTGATCGGGTTTGTATATAGGGTCTAAATAAAAGAGTGTACTCCAAGGTACCCAAAAGGCATTTTGTACTTCGTCCTTATTTAAGTCTATAATTCCTTTATCAGTTTCCACAGTCATTTTCAGAACACGACCAGCTAGCGATCGCTCTGTCACTGCCACATTTTTTACAGTTTCAATTTGAGCAAAAGGACTTTTTTTCTCTCGAAAATAACTCTTTAAATAGCTAACTATACCAGGTAAACTAACTACCTCGCGCCAACGAAACTCTATCCAACCTTCTTCATTAAATCCTTTTTGAAGACTCATAAACTTACGGAAATTTTGTTCATCAGCTAAACTATTTGTAGATAAATCCCAGATATTATTAGCTGAATCAACTACAGGTCGTAAATATGGACGTTCAGTGCCATTCCATAGATCGTTAAAATCTGCTGTCACGCCACCACTAACAGCAAAATAAACAGCATCTATCAATTCATCTTCATAAGTCAGGACTTTTCCTCTAGTTGCTGCTACTGCTTCATCTGTTTCTGGGTATACATCTAATCCTTTGTAGACTTGACAGTGAGTATTGGCACACAACTCATAATTATCTGCTACAAACCTATGTAAATTTCGTAGTGCATAAGTTCTAGCTAAAATTGCCTGAGCTTCTAGGGATGCTTTTGGTGGCCAAGCTCCTAATTCGTGGGGTACTACTCCTCGAATATAAGTTTCTATTGGGATATTATTTACTAATGTGTAGCTTCCATAAGCATTCGGTTGTAATTTGAGTGAGCCAGCATAACGTCGTTCTTCTGGTATTGCTGTATCTTGGTTAAATTGATTATTAACGAGAATTATATCTTTTCCTGCTGTAATATCTAATTCATGGCGATGATAAGTATAGCCATTCATTTCCCAATAAGCTGTGGGTCTTTGTTTGAGAACTTCCAAATCGAGATATACATTTGTATTACTATTAGCTTGTAGACTTTCTAGTAACCAGCGTCGCAATAAAGGAGTTTTATAAACTTCTCTTTTTGCCCAAACTTTCCATCTTCCGGGTTGGGTTACTTCTACATCTATTCCTTTATTTTTCCATAATTGAGCATCTTCTTCAGCATTTTCATAACTGCGGTGACTACTGAGAACTAACCGCTCTTTTAATAATGCTTTTTCTTGCGGTCTCATCTTAATTTTCAACTCAACTTTTTCAGTAGTAAGAGTTTCTTTTCCTACTGGAGTTTTAAAGCTTAAAGTTAATTTATCTCCAGGAGTAGCTCTCAGGGTGATTTTATCTGTAGTTTTAGTACCAAATCGTTGTATGACTCCTATTTTTAGCAATCTATTAGATTCTTCTAAAGCTTCTGCTGGTCTTTTATATAATCCTAGCAGTAAAGCTGTTATCAATATTGTAATCGGAATTAATTTGTGAGTGAAATATTTTTTATATATCTTAGTCTGCAATTTTATTTACCTCCACAGTGTTTATTTTATAGCTATTGTAGCTAAAAATAGCTAGATTGAAAAAACTTATAATTTAATTATTTTGAGCGACCCTCAAACTTAAGAGTTAGTCAAATAAATATTTTAAATTTCTGGTTTAAACTATACAAAATAAATGCACAATTCTCATCAATAAAAATACTTCTTAGGTAGATAAATAAATTATCACTTTTTTTCCTTCCCCCCCCTCATTGGGAGATACTTGATAAAATCACATCAAGACTCTGTAGATATAACAAACAACTTTTATATCATGTCCGTTTAATTAGTGATCAAAAATTTTCTTCTCCTCTTCATTCTTCGGTAATCCTGCATAGTAATGGTAGGTGGAGACAAGCAACACTTAGAAAGAGAGCAAAATGATCCCACTGACTATACCGTGACAAAAATAATTAGAACAGGAGCAAGATACTCCCACTGGTTATACCATTACAATGTACCACTACCCCTTCTTATTCCCTCCTGACTCGGTCATCCTGACTCGGTCCTCCTCCGTCGTTATTTATAAGTATTCAACCGGACATGATATTACCTACTAACATACCCCTTTTTAGATCAAAGTCCCTATAAGTATGATTTAATTATGAACAAATTAATTAGTAGACCAAAGTTTATCGACCTTTGCCAAGAAATAAATAGCTATAACAGGTGAAATAGTTAGTTAGGACATAGACTGATAATGAACCCTAGACAGGGAAATCTTTTTCTTAACTATTAGACATCTGGTAAAAATCCAAAATCAAATCAATTATCACACATAAATTATCAATTCTTTCTCCTTACTGCCTACTGCCTACTGCCTATGCGTGGAGGAGATGTCTATTGACTCACACCGACTGCACTACCAGACGCTAGGTAGGTTTGTGAATGTGCAACCTGGTGGCGCTTCTTTCCGACAGAGGTCGCCGACGCGATAAGTTAGTACGGTCTTGGGGTCACGCCGACTTGTGGCAAAAATGCGAACCCTTTAGAGAGTCTTACAACTGTTGGTTGTTGCTTGCTATAGCTGAATTGGCCACCTGAATCAAGTCTATCAAATAAATTTAAACCTTAAACCTTTTTTTCTCATCCTTTGATGAACTTCAAGGTATAGCACGGAAAAGAGTTGCCGAGGACTGATGCTCATGATGGATTAAATACGGTCTGATTTTTTTCCCAATTTTGCCTATTTTCTATTCCTTACTATATAGTTAAACTTGGAAATATTTTGCATAAGTTTGTTAATTTTAACAAGAATAATTAATTTAAAAAAATCAAATTTTTCCATAGTTATCCTTTAGTTGAAGTTAATTATAAATCGATATGAATCAGGAAAAATGAAAGCAAAATTTTTACTATTATTGGATAGATTTACCTGGAGAGAAACGTTCTAAAATAGTGGGTATTCTTAACAAGATAGCAATGTGCGCTGGCATATTTACAAATTACAAGAGGTGTCTAATAGCTAAAAGTCTGATATTATAGATTTTTTATTCCCCCTGTTGCCTGTTGCCTGCGCACAACGCTATACATTAGCAAAAATTCTCGGTATAAAAACTCAAGTATAACAAGGGAATTGGAATGTTAAAGGAATGGATTTTGATCAATTACATGAATTATTTGATCAAATGGCTGGTGAACTATAAGAATATATTAATATTTTTGCAGAAAGAGTTAGAGCTTTGGGAGGGATAGCAATGGGGACAGCTCGAATTGCTGCTTCTGAATCAATTTAAGAAGAATATTCTGATCAAATCATTGATGGAAAAGATTATTTAAATAGCATTAGCAGACCGCTTCGCAACTTATGCAAAATTAGTCCAATATGGAATAGATAAAACAGATAAATTAGGAGATGGAGATACATCCAATTTGTATACCGAAGTTTCTCAGACTATTGATAAACGTTTGTGGTTCCTAGAAGCACATTTACAATCAAAATAAAGTTGTTTTTTTAATTAAAAAATAAACATAATTACCATACAATCACAATGAATCTTGCTGACTTTAAATTGAAATTGGTCTAAAAAATTGATGGTGCTCACTCAAAATATTTCATAAAATCATCTTGAGTAAGTTCAATACTTAATATGCTAGTAATTTTTTAGCCAGTAAGAAGGTGAAAAAAATTAGTATGTAATGAAAAGTAAAGTCCCTCAAACACACTACTATTTTATTCCTTTTACCCCACACTTCGTGCTTGATCATCAGGATAATTTTTAATGCTGACCTACTTAATGATAATGAGTAATTGTGATATATTCTAGAGCAGACACAAAAGTCTACTCTTTTCTTTTAATATCCGGTGAAATGAATCAGTCTTTTCCAATAAACTATGCCTCCCAATTACAAAACCTGATGAAGAAAGCAAGTATTTCTAGCTTTAAAGAATTAAGTCAAAAAGCAGGGGTTTCAGAACTGCAGCTTATTCGGTTGCGACGTGGGTTAGGGTCACAAATGCGAGTAGATATTTTACTCAAAATTAGTCAAGCATTAGGAATCACCTTCACAGAATTATTAGATAATTTTGCCCCCGAACTTGTCAAAAAATCAGTACCAACTTCCACATCAACATTAGAAAAAGAATATAACAATATCCAGGCAAACTTAGAGCAACAAAAACAATTTTTAACACAGGAGTTTCAGCAGTCTAGCTTGCAAATTTTAGAATCTTGGTTACAACAATGGCCCACTGTTGTATACAAGGTTAAACAAAATCCTCGTTTACCAGCAACAAAGATATTACCTTTGTTACGTCCAGTAGAGCAATTGATCCAACAATGGAATGTAGAATCTATCGTTCCTGTGGGAGTAGAAGTTCCTTTTGACCCTCAGTTACATCAACTAATGGAAGGGTCTGCCCAAGAGGGAGAACTGGTAAAAGTTCGTTATACTGGCTATCGACAGGGAGGTAAACTACTATTCCGTGCCAAAGTTAGTCCTATCAATTAAATCAAACAACAGAAAAGCTTATATGGTAATTACTTTTGAGTTACTTATCAATATACTTGGACTTAATCTCAGTAATGAGGTATACTAGGCTAGGTTTGTTAATAGTTAGAGTCATAGCTTCTAGAAAATATGAGTACTGTGGTTAAGTATATTCAACCTAATGGCATTTTAGACGGCACTAAGGCTGGTGAATTTCGCCAAGAAATTAATGAGCAAGTTGAAGCTGGAGCAGATATTATTTTGATAGATTTTAAAGATGTAACTTTTATGGATAGCTCTGGCTTAGGTGCTTTAGTTTTAGCGCTCAAAACTGTTAGAGCTGCTGGAGGTCAATTAGTTGTATGTTCTATTAATGAACAAGTTAGAATTCTGTTTGAGTTAACAAGTATGGATCGAGTTTTTGACATATTTCCTAACCGAGAAGAATTTGATAAAGCCCCTATTGAATCTAATACAAATCTTCAGGCCCAAAGCAAAAACTAAAATTTTTAATTTTAGAGTTAGTATTTTAAGATTTTGGATTCAAGTATTTTAAGTGGTAGATTAAATCTTCTTCCATAGGTTCCTGATTAATTTAAAATTTCTTTCAAATATTTTCTAGATCCAACTAGATCCAAAGGGGTGTATCTAATAAAAATGATGAGGAAGAAGTTTCTGGTTTCAAATAAAATCTAGAATTTTTTACTAAAGAAAATTAAATCCAAATTTTGCAACAAAGCTTCAGCTTATCTGAAGTCTAATGACAAGTTAAATATAGATTAAAGTCAAAATCAGTTGGTCTTAATCAGGACAGATTTAGGTATATATTAAGTTAGCTAGACTTAGTTTTTTTGTGGTAAACCTTTTTCCTGTAATAGATTAAGATTTTTTTTTGCTTAATCCCTGTTTCTCAGATAGAAGTGTTACGATTATTTGGCTTTATTGATAAAGTTTAATAGTTTGAGAAGATGATAAAAAACTCCATAATTTACTGAATAATTAAGGTTTAAAGCAGAAGGAAGAAGGCTTTAGTTATCTAGGAAAGAAGGAAAAATATTGTGTTGTCTGAGTTGTAAGCTTTTGATATGTCCGCGCCCTTTCCTTCGAGTACTATAGCAGGGAACAGGGAACAGGGAACAGGGAACAGTGGTAAAAGCTTTTCTCTGTCTCAGGTTCATCATCAATCTCTGTCCTAACCAACTCTTTCCTTGCTATATAAAGCCTCTTCTTTGAAGAAAAAATAAATCAAAAAAATCCTGTTTGCCAATCCTATTCGTTTTCAGGAGAGGTAATTATTAATTGTTAATTGTTAATTCTTGAATATCGGGATCGGAAAAGATTGAAAATAAATATCTCATTAAGCTTCTTTGATAAACCGAATTATTTCCTGCACATGATTAAGAAATTGCCCGTCTGTTGAAAGTCTCGATATTGCTTTTTCAAAATCTCTAGCTAACTGATGATGTTCTGCTTGGTTTGTATTTCTTAAATCTTCTATTGTCACTGCTAAACGACTGAATTCTTTTCTTGTTATTTCGGAGTGTTGCTGTTGTTTCGATCTAAAAGATTCTGGATTTTCAAGACTTAGTTGTGTTCCTAGATATTCAACAGTTTTTTCGATATTTCCAAAGCGATTTCTAAGTTCAATAATATCTGCACGAGGATGCAATAATTCTCGACGAATCATCGATAATCGTACCACTAAATATTGATATAAACGTATAGCAGGACGTAAAACAGTTAACAATAAAGCTGCGCCAGAACTCACATAACCAACTACACTAATACCAGTAATAGCTAAAGTATAAAGCCCAACTGTAGAAAGAAAATGTAAAGCCAAAGCTATCCACAAAGAAAAACGCGCTAACTTAGCAACATAATCAACTTGTTGAGCATCAACTGTTATACCTTTTTGCTTTGACTCAGCAGCTTCAGCTAATACCTCTTTAGCTTCAAAATGTATATTCCAGGGAACAGTAACAATTAACAATAACCACCAAAAACAAGCACCCCCAATTACCCAATCTAAAAAACTACCAACCGAAATATGTAGCCATTGTAAAATACCAAATGTCAAAAGTAATATTAAAGCTAGTCCAACAGTAAAGCTAGCAAAATTTACAGAAGTTTTAATTCTTCTACTTCCTCCAATGATGGATACCTCTTGATGATGGTTTAGCTTTGCACAGAAAAATATTTGAAATGTGACAGTTATTCAAATGGTTAAGGTATAAATATTATTTCGGACTAGAGTATAAATTTTTAGAGGTAGATTAAGTAGATTTAAACAAGTTTACACAGGATAGTTTTGTCAGCCTTAGTAATTGGATAATTATTTTGAAGAAGGAAGAAGAAAAAAGTGGATGGGGTTTGTAGACATGAAGTGGCAGGTCATTGACTATCGCCAACCAATTGTAGACACCCTGTAGACGGTGGGGTATTAAACCCATAAAGAAAAAGATAATAATTTCCCACAAAATCAAACTAAAAATATTAGCTGAATAGAGGGTTTATCTCAAGATTGAATATTGGTAAGTGGTAAAATTATCAAGGTTATCAGTAAAATCTTACTCTAAAATTTATGAATTTAGTAATACAATTGAAAAACCAATCTCTCCGTTTTTTTGCAATAGCTCTACTTCTGATTGTAAGTGCTTGTGGCAATAATGAAACAATAACTTCCACTACCGAAATATCTCCACAAGTAAAGGAAGAAGATACTGAGGAAAGAGAATATGTTCTAGTTGATGGATCAAGTACAATTTTTCCCCTATCTGACACAATGGCTCAAAAATTTATGAATGATAATCCGGAAAATCAAGTAATTGTAGGAATATCTGGTTCTGGAAACGGACTAAAAAAGTTTTGTATTGGGGACACAGATATAGCAAATGCTTCCCGTCCCATTAAAAAGTCTGAGATTGACCTCTGTCGGGCAAACGAAATAGAATTTGTTGAAATTCCCATTGCTTTCGATGGTCTTTCTATAATCGTTAATCGCAACAATGATTGGGCAGACTGCCTGACCCTAGAAGAGTTAACAAAAATTTGGCAACCTAATGATGATGATCAGGATAAAATAACAAACTGGAAGCAAATTCGTGATGAATTTCCGGAAGAACCTCTAAGTCTTTTTGCCCCCGATGCCGACTCTGGTACTTTTGATTACTTTACTGATGCTGTTACTGGGGAAGAAGGTAGAAGTCGCAAAGACTATCAGGCCAGTGAAAATTATGATATAATTATTCGGGGTATCGAATCTGACTGGGGTAGTTTGGGTTTCATAGGCTTTAGCTACTACGAAAAAAATCAAGATTTTGTGAAACTAATTGCTATTGACAATGGTAACAATCAATGTGTGGAGCCAAGCAGTGAAACTATCGCTAACGGTACTTATAGCTCCCTATCTCGTCCATTATTTCTATATGTGAATAAGAATTCCCTAGAAACAATACCCCCTGTCAAAGCTTTTATTGATTACCAAATAGATGTTGCGAATAAAGCGGTAATTTCAGAAGTGGGATATGTACCTTTACCCGGATTGTTACAAGGGAAAGTACGAGAGCGTGTTGAAAAACTGACTACTGGTTCTGTTTTTGATGGAGAATCTGCTGTTGGTGTTAAGTTGATCGATAAACTTTTCTCTGAAAAAGAAAGGAATAAAATCAGTGGTAGTTAATCTAATTGAGCTGACACAATAGACATAGGTATGAAAAAGAATAGAGTTGTCGCTAAATAAAGGGAAAAATCACTCTAACCTAGACAGAGAAATAATTCCCAGCATTTTTGCTATCAAATGGCTACGATCTTTACAGAGCAAGGTTTTGGGCTTTTTTTTAAGTTATAAAGCGACAAGTCTAATTTAGAGGTGTTCCAGGGATTGCTGATTAAATCTAAAAGCATTTACAGATAAAGGTTTTAGCCTTTAAAGATCGAAAAAAACTGCAACTTTTTCAGCTTGAGCGACCAAAAAGTTAGGATAAAAGGCAGAATAATTGCAGAAAAATCAAGGAATAAAATATCCGACTAACTCCTCTAAATTCCCCATTTCTCCTGACTCCTGACTCCTGACTCCTGACTCCTGACTCCTACCTCATACCAAAAAACTTATTCAGCAAACCCTAATTAGTTATCGTAAATTCCTTCTTTAAATAAATACCAAAATAGTGATTAGCAGTAAAATCTTCATCATACTTGGCCAATAAAGCGCCTTAAAAATAAAGTTATCTTTATACTTAAAAATCTTAAGATCGGGTTTCAAACTCCAGAGAATAAAGTTCAAAGTTACCAAGAAAATGTATAAGTAAACAACAAAATAAAAATACTCTAAGTAAACAATACCTTTAGTAATGATTTGTTGTCTAACTGTCACCTGATCCAAAATCACAATAAATACAAAACCCGCAGAAGCTCCCAAAACTTCCATAGTTTGTTCTTTGTCACAAACCAGTAGTACTGCAAATAACAAAGTCAAAACTACAATCATTGGTCCTAGTTTAGAAATAAACAGACCTAAGAAAGACCTTTGCAAAATAAAAGTATATTGAAGTTCAGGAAAATTAGTTTTTGGTACAGAATCTATCAGACCAAAATTAGTATTGTATGTCTTAAATGCATACTCGAAAAAACTATCCCTGAGATACCATTCTCCGAGTACCATTTCTTGATCTATCCCTGGTGTGGTTCGAGGGTTAATTACATTGTAACTACTTAAGTTAGGAGCAAGAATCACCCGACGATTTAAGTTTCCATTATTGAAATCTTGATGCAAAATCCGGATTTTCAAATCTTTATCATCAAAAGGATAATAATCAAAATTAAAATCCATCCGGAGAGTATAAGCAAAATACCAACCAATAACTTCTAAACCATCTTTTTTGTGTCGATAATCTTCTCTTAACTCATAATCACTATCTTCAATAGCATTAGCAAGTATAATGCCACGAGATAAATCATCATGTACACCATCTTGGTATTCTTGCCATATATAACCTGTGACAAAAGCATCTTTTACACTGGTAAAATCAAATGATTGAATAAAAACTCCTGTAGGAACAATTAGGGGTGGTTCTTGATTTAATTCTTTGCTTAACTCTATTTGAGGAGCTAATAGTTGTGTTATACCAGTATCACTAAGTAAAATATTTCGAGTTGCTGTATAAGTTCTTGCTCTCAACACTAAGCTCCAAACAAAAGCAATATTTGCTACAAAGAATGTCGTAATAATAAATGATACTAATGCAATTCGTTTTACTCCTCCCAGGTAAGCTTTAAATAGTAGAATTGAGAGAAAAACAGCAAACCAAAGGTAGGCGATACTAAGAGCGATTAGTTTACGTCTTGTGACAGCAGAATCTGGTAAAATTTCATCTTGAATAAAGATTATTCCTACTACCCATCCATTTCGATTGGTTGTCCGCAGAAATAACCAAGAATTTTGACCTGTTACGTCATCAGTTAAATTTGCTTCTACTGGTGTACCTTTAAGCGCTCTAACAATTAATTCTCTGAGTTTCTCATCCTTCTGTTCGTATGTAAGATCGAAGACATTTTCTTGAGCTTTAAAAAGTTCTTCATTAGGATGGTAAAGGTAAGTTCCAGTTTGAGAAAGGATAAATCCATAACCTGTTCTACCCAAGTTTAGAGACTCCATCACCTGTCGAATTTGCCCTAATGAATATTCGCTATATACGATACCTCGTGGGGATTTATCTGGAGTATTTGGGTTATAAAAAGGAGTATAAAATCCGACTACTGGATCGCTGACTAGAGAAGTGTCACTCCACAAATATGGCTCTCCCCAATTTGGTCCTTTGTTCAGGGTATTAGTATACCAAGCATATTTGGGTTTAGTATAGTTAATTTTAGTTTCAGATAGTTCTACTTTGTCGTCTCTCCTGATATAATATGGTGCATATAACTTTACATCCGGTTGATAAGCAAAGGGTTGATAAGCAACCCCAATATCTAAAAGTTCTGTATTTGTCTCAATTTCTGATTTAAGTCGCTCCAATAATTCCCCATCATTTAATTTACCAGAAGTGAGGTCGTTGGCTACAGAAATAGCTGATTTTTGGGCAAAATACAGTCGTCGGTCAATCTCCAGAGCAACTCTAGCTGTTTCCCTTTGAGCTTGATGTTTAGCATTATCAAATCTCTCTTTTTGTTCTAGAGTGTACAATAAAGACCCTAATATAGCTAATGTTAAACTAATTCCACCAAGGGTTAGTGAAGTGTAAAATGCGATTATTTGTGGCTTACTAGCATTATTAATAGTTAATGTTTTATGTAAAAATTTGTAGATTTTTTGTTTGATTATTTTAGCTTTTTTTTGAATTTTTTTCTCGTCTTTTATGAAATCATTTTGAATCTTTTTATCAATCTTCATAATTTTGTTTTTTCTGTAGATTTTATTACATAATAATATCTTGATTTTTGGCAAAAAAATGGAGAGTATTAACATTTTTTTAAGCTGCCTAGATCAAAATATATGAGTGTCAAGATTACCCGAAGGAGAATTGGGCGTTGGTGAATTAGTGTATCATATTCATCTTAATTACTTAGGAGTCAACCCACCCCTAACCCCTCCCCTCCTGGGAGGGGAAGGACCGAGTCAGGAGTCAGGAGGGAATAAAGAAGAAGAAAGAGGAGTAGAAGGAAAAAGTTTTCTGGTCGCGGAGCGCGGAACAGAGTTCTATCGCGCTTTTATCCGGATATGATATCATACCTCAAATAACCAACGCCGAGAATTGTGCTATCTATAGCGCTGTGCGCAGGCAACAGGCAACAGCTCCGGAAGGGGGAATAAATTGCCGTTTGCGCAGCATCTCCGTTGGAATAATATAAGACTTTTAGCTATTTTGCCTCTCCTGCAATTTGTAAATATACCAGCGCTCATTGCTATAAATTTTGTCTCAAAATATCAACTCTAGTTCATCTGATATTTGAGCGACAAATATAGGAAGATCAATCTGAAATGTTCCTAACTCTTACAGCACTTTTGAGAAAAATAGTTTAATCTTAATATCTTTTCTTTCTCTTGAGTTACACAACTCTACTAAGTAGGTAAGTATTAAAAAATCAAAACGTCAAAATTAGGCGACAGTTTATCAATACCTTATTTCAAACTTTTTACACAACTAAATATACATCGATTTTATTGTACCAACTTACTTATTCGTTCTCCGATTATTACTCAAATAATACATTCAGTACTTACGCATGAGGTACGAAAAACTAGGATTTGAGATGGCTTTCCGTTCCGGACTGCTCCGCAAACCCTGTGGGTCGCTTCGGACGAAAATACCTTGCAGGTGCGTAAGTCCTAACACTATATATAGCATAGCTTTGTAGGCTCTGTATATATGAACTAGACAACTAATTAAAAAAGTCAAGTTATTTTTGATTTTTTTAAAAGTCTGACAAGGTAAAGTTTGATTTGCATCAGCCAAAAGAGATTTTCAGAAAAAATTAAGGTATTCTATAATTTGCAGGATAATGCCTGGTTATTTTAAATTTAATTTGCCCTCTCTCCAATCCCTGCTCTGATAATTCCATGATGATGCAATGCCAATATTAAAATATTATTTAACAATACTTGATCGACTGTTTTTTTGCTACTGTAAGAACAATCTAAATTTTGCATTGTACTAGACTCTAGACTTCAGTTTCTGTAGACTAGGAAAGTACATTATTCTTATAATAAATCTCTAAGTTGAGTAAAAAAAATGGACTTATTAGAACAAATTTGGAATAGTCTTGGAGAAATCTCTATTTTTGGCCTATCGGCATATAAACTATTATTTGCACTCGGGGTTTTGCTATTAACACTAATACTCCAGGGATTTATTGCTGGAGTAATTATTAAAAGTATTGAAAGTCTGGCTTCTAACACTAAATCTGACTTAGACGATCAATTAATTTTTATCATTAAAGAACCCTTAAGCTGGTTAGTTTTACTTGCTGGATTTTGGGCAGTGCATATAATTTTAATAGAGTATATCAGTGCTGAGTTAAACAAACTTATAACTGATATTATTGGTTTAGCTGCTATTGCTCTGGTAGCAAATGTGATTTATCGTTCAGCTCCTTTGTTAGGTCAACTACTAAAATATCTAACTATTCAAACTGAGACAGACCTCGATGATTTGCTGGTTCCCTATTTCCCTAGACTATTTCGGATTGCAGCAATTGTTGTGGTATGTATTAAAGGAGCAGAAGTATTTTTGGGAGCATCTGCGGGAGCTCTGATTGGTTTACTTGGTGGTGCTGGTGTTGCTTTAGGTCTGTTGTTCAAAGACATTATCTATGATTGGTGTTGTGCTATAATTATCTATACTGATCGGTTGTATCGACCTGGAGATTGGATAGCAGTTACAGGGTTAACTGGTTTTTTCCAGGTTTCAGAAATCGGTTTAAGAACAACAAAGTTGTACGCATGGGAATGGGGTTCGATCATTAAAATGCCCAATTCTCGAATGGTAGGTGGTATTGTAGATAACTGGTCTCAAAACAGAGCTGATGTTGAAGAGTGGGGGATAACAGGAACTTTAAAAATTGATGGCATTACAGCAGATCAAGCAGAGACGATAATGGCTGGTCTTGATGAAATATTTAAAAGTATGGAAGGTATTCTTGAACATTATATAATGTTCAATGGCGTTGAAGGTAATGCTCGCATAATAAAATATGTTTCATATCATCCTCCTGCTGGTTACTCCCGTGCTGCCCGTGAATTTCACTTGAAAGTAATGAGGTTAATGGAAAAAGAGGGTATTGCTGCTCAGAATGTTTATATTATAACTGACACAGAAACTTATGCAAAAAATATGAAAATGGCAAGCAAGAATTGAGTGCTAAATATCCATAAGTTAATATTTTGGTAATGGTAAACAAGTAGTTATTGTTGAGGTTTACCTTCTAGTATCGCTACGCGGAAATTAAAAGTCATGCATTTAAAAGCGAGTGCTAATTGGCGAGGTCTCCTACGGGGCGCCTACTGTGCGGAAGTAATTCCGCACACAGCCCCTCCAGAATCTAAGACGCACATCTGACAGTCAATCATTTTTGATTTGTAATTGTTCGCGCGATTTTGTAACTGGTCAGTTATTTCCGCTGAATACTTATAAATAACTGTTGTGAGGAGTCAGTCCTCAGGAGTCAGGAATCAGGAGGGAAGAAAGGAGAAAAAGAGGAAATATTGGTATTGGGGGTATTGATAATTTCAGTATTTGTTTGGTACTGTCGGTATTGTCAGTCCTTAAATTTTATTTATAACTGACCCGTCCGCAATTCGTAGCTCCCCCAGAGGGGGAACATGATATAACATCTTTTTGTTCCTGCTTACCTAACTTTTTTCTTTCTATTTAATAGTTTAATGGCGAATATTAATGCTTTCTATCTCTGATCGCCAACTTTGCTAAAGTTGATTTGTAGAAACTTCCTACTTTTCACAGCTTTGTGGCTGTATCCTGTCTTAATTTAGCAACAGTGACATCTGGAGTTACAGATATTTCCAAACCATGACCAATAAACCATCCTTACTAATTCCCTAATAGACATCTGGTAAAAATCCAAAATAAAATCAATTCTCACACATAAATTATCAATTCTTTCCCCTCCTGGGAGGGGGAGGGGCGAGGGGTGGGTTCCCTACTGCCTACAGCAAAGCTGCCTACTGCCTCATTTGGAGGAGATGTCTAATAGTTACTTATGGGTGAAATTGCCAAGCTAAACTATTTTTTTGCCAAGTAAAACCTTGGTTTTGATGCTGAGAAGTCTAGGCAAGTAGAGTTGCATTAACCGGTCAATCAAATATATTGCTACGCCAATGTAAAACAGATGTATTTTCTGCCGATAAATAACCTCAAGATTAGTTTATTCCTGCCTCAGTAAATTCCAATTTTGACCAAAAAAAAGGTCTCAAGTTTTCCCTTTCTAGGGGATAAAAAAGAAAATTCTGCATCTTAAAAGCTTCCCTAGTACTGATAGGGTAGCTCCTCTATCTGTAAAGATGCTAAGTAAATTGACTAACCAATTTCTTTAGTTGAACTGCATAAACTGATGCTCCTAGTGCCCGTGTCATTAATTGAGAACCCAAGCAAATTCTGAGAATAGGTAAATCTGTAATAATGACGATTTTTTAGTAAATTCAATTCATCTGTTAAAAATGGAGAATCTGGTTAATCCAATATATCTGCCAATCATTATTTAGTAAATCAATTTTATACCAAATTGACGCAAAGGTAGTTATGTATTAATCTATAATTTTTTGTCTTAAATCTACAATTTTATCGTTCGCAGATATTGTAAATATTTAATTTTTTTCGATCTTTTTTCATATAGAACCCATTTGAGGTCTATATAATTATGGTAGTCCAGTCTTTTCGCGCATCAATGAGTGAGGAACAATCATCAGCAAGGAGTGTTGAATTTTTTATATTATTTCTCCCCACATCTACCCTCTTACCTCTTACCTCTTACCTCTTATCTCCTGTCTCCTGTCTCCTGTCTCCTGTCTCCTAGCTCAAAAAACTTAATATTTATGAAGATACGCTTAGGGGTTCTATACTTCCCTTTGTCTAAGACTTACGGACGTTGTATGCAATCTCCCTACTGCTCACTCTTCCATGAATGTAGCAATATTTTATGAAATTGGTATTAGAAGTATTTTTGTGAGTAGCGGGAAGACTAAAGTTAAACAAATAAATCCAATTCATATCAGCTTATGAATAAAAATCTAATATGGTTATTTGTCATCGTGAGTATAGTTTTTGTAACTGCTGGTGACAGTTTTGAATTTGTGCCTCAACCTGTCCAAAATGCCAGCTTGCAAAGTCGAAAATTTATAGTTGGACTATGGCCTGATTGGTTGAAGCCCAAGAATACTAATGAACGTACAGAAGATGCTGTAAAGGATCTAGAAAATCGTGCCGATCCATAAATAGGGTTTGCTGAAAAAGTCTTATGAGTAAGGGTAGGAGTCAGGAGACAGGAGACAGGAGACAGGAGGAATGGGGAATGAGCGAGAAGGCAGGAGTTAGAATTATTCCTCAATTTCTCTGTCCAAATCTTGCTGTTAATACTAACTTTTTGAGGCTTTTCAACTCAAATAAGCGCACCCCCTCCAGACTTAAAAATGCCAAAAGCTTTATCTGTAAAGACTTTCATATTTATTCAGCAAACCCTAAATAGACATCTCCACCAAAAAAGGGAGTAGGGAGTAGGGGGTAGGGAACCCACCCCTCGCCCCTCCCCCTCCCAGGAGGGGAAAGAATTGATAATTTCTGTGGAGGTAGAAAAAAACTCGCTCCACACCCCCTAATATCAAATTCGGTAGCATTAGTGTAATTAGATTCACAGAACTTACGCAAAATACAAAGTTATACACCATCTGTAGGGGCGTTTTGCTCCGCAACATATAAAGCTTCAGCTATGCGTCAGTAAACGGCCGTTCTGTATGTGGTGGTTATGCGTAATATCAAATCCGTTTAATTCGGTATAAAAACATTCTTTATCTTCACCATTACCAAATCTTCATAAATTTTTTCCCTCCTGACTCCTGACTCCTGAGGACTGACTCCTACTTCAAAAGATTTTATACCGATGCTACCGGATTTGATATAATATCATGTCCGGATAATTAGCGATCAAAAAACTTTCTCCTTCTTTTCTTCTTTCTTCCCTCCTGAATTGCAGAATTGCTTACTCCTGACTCCTAAGTAGTTTATTTATAACTGTTCAACCGGACATGATATAACTCCTGATTCATAATTTTTAAATCATAATTTTTAAATATATCCCAAATGGGTTCTATACTGGCAGTGGTGTAATACCAAGGGTGAGTTGCAATGCACTCTACTGACGTGACACACCCCGCACAAAATTAGGTGTGTCAGTCCACTACAGGTAGAACTTGGTACGGAAGTCCTGAAGATATTACAATGGAGAGATCCAGAAATGATATTCCAGGGTAAATGCTTTGAAAGAACTTTTGATTACTGCAACCGATACCGACGCTGGTAAAACGATATTAACCCTCGCTCTTGCTGCTTACTGGCAAACTTACCATCAAGACCGGAACTTAGGCTTATTTAAACCCATTCAAACTGGCATAGGCGATCGCGAACTTTACACTCAATTATTTTCTCTAGACCAATCTCTTGACGAAATTAACTCTTTATGGTATGAAACACCAGTCGCTCCTCCTGTAGCTGCAGAACGGGAAGGTCGTCTGGTAGAATTAGACCAGGTATGGTCAACTTTTGCAAGATTACGACAACAAAAAGATTTTGTGTTAGTCGAGGGTTTAGGGGGACTAGGTTCTCCTGTAACTCACGAACTGACGGTGGCAGATATAGCTAGGGATTGGCATTTACCTACTATTTTGGTTGTACCAATCAAGTTAGGCGCGATCGCTCAAACCGTAGCGAATGTTGCTCTAGCTCGTCAAATGAAGGTTAACCTCCGAGGCATTATCCTTAACTGCGTTAAACCTTGCTCGGAGCAAGAAATTGCTGACTGGACTCCTGTTGAGCTAATTCAATCCTTAACTCAAGTACAAGTCTGTGGAATTATACCACATTTACCAGAAATTAACAACCTAGACAAATTAGCAACAGCAGCCTCTAATTTAGATTTAGAGAAGTTTTTACCCTTACCAACCACAATCAAAAATTAATAACTCAGTATAAAAAATATGGTTTCAACTATTCCGACCTCAAATTCCGTTGCTCAATCTCAACTGCGTCCAGAAATTAGAAAACTACAACCTTTGTTAGTTGAATGGCGGCGACATCTCCATAAAAGACCAGAGCTAGGTTTCAAAGAATATTTAACAGGGGAATTTATTTGCCAAAAATTGCAAGAGTGGGGCATCGAACATCAAAAAGGCGTTGCTAAAACAGGTATCCTTGCAACTATTGACAGCGGTAAACCAGGACCTGTATTAGCTATCAGGGCAGATTTAGATGCTTTGCCAATTCAAGAATTAAACGATGTGCCATATAGGTCAATACATAATGGTGTGATGCACGCCTGTGGCCATGACGGACATACAGCGATCGCTCTAGGTACTGCCTACTATCTCGCTACCCATCGCCAAGATTTTGATGGGATCATAAAAATCATTTTCCAACCTGCCGAAGAAGGACCTGGAGGCGCTAAACCAATGATTGAAGCGGGGGTATTGAAAAATCCTGATGTGGATGCCATCATTGGTTTGCACTTGTGGAATAATCTACCCCTCGGCACAGTAGGAGTCCGCAGTGGTGCTTTAATGGCAGCTACTGAAAGATTTAATTGCACAATTTTGGGTAAAGGTGGGCATGGAGGAATGCCTCATCAAACTGTAGATTCTGTGGTAGTTGCAGCTCAAATTATTAATGCTTTGCAAACAATAGTAGCTCGGAATATTAATCCTATAGATTCAGCGGTTGTAACAGTTGGGGAATTAAATGCAGGTCGGGCATTTAATGTGATTGCTGATACTGCCCGAATGGGTGGTACTGTACGTTATTTTAATTTGGCTTATCAAGATTATTTTGCTAAACGAATTGAGCAGGTTATTGTTGGAGTTTGTGAAAGTCATGGGGCGAATTATGAATTTAATTATATTCCTCTTTATCCCCCGTTAATTAACGATCAAAAAATGGCAGATTTGGTTAAAAGTGTAGCTGAATTATTAGTAGAAACTCCTGCGGGTGTTGTACCAGAATGTCAAACTATGGGTGGTGAGGATATGTCATTTTTTCTACAAGAAGTACCTGGTTGTTATTTCTTTTTAGGTTCGGCAAATGCCGAGAAAAATTTAGCTTATCCGCACCATCATCCTAGATTTGATTTTGATGAAACTGCTCTAGGAATGGGAGTAGAAATGTTTGTGCGTTGTGTGGATAAGTTTTGTAGTCAGGGATAATTTATTTTGCTCGAATAACGTTTTGATTTTTAACCGGATTTGTCTGAGAAAGTCCGGTTTATTTAATATTATGTTTACTGTAATATCATGTCCGGATAATTAGTTATAAAAAAACTTTCTCCTTCAACTCCAGTTGTTCTTCTTTCTTCCCTCTTTCCTCCTGACTCCTGACTCCTGACTCCTGAGGACTCCCTAGTTATTTATTTATCACTGTTTAACCGGACATGATATAATATAGCGCTACGCACAATTAAAAAAGGAGTGCGTAATTATGAAGTCTCTTTGTTACTTTTCTTTGATACCAGGCGTGATCAATATTTGTTACAAGTATTTAAGCTTTTACTACATTCTTAAGCTGGCTTAAATTCCTTATTTCCCTGTTCTTGAGTTGATAGGTTTATTGGCGGAAATAAGGATTTTTGTTAACTTAGTAAATCTCCCTTGTAAAAATTTTTATTTATATTAAAATATAAAAAATAGAAAGATAACGCTACTTAAAAAAAAAGATGTTTTTATCTAAATAAAGTATTAAGAATAATCAAAACATCTGAAATATAGACTTACATAGTCAGTAGCTAAACTTGTAATTACAAATAATTCAGAATATTTATGAAAAATAACATCAAGCAAAAGCTAAATTACCTAAGAATATTAACAATTACTTCTCTATCTTTATTAGGAAGTCAAATACCAACTATTGCCATGGCAGACCAGTGGACTCTATGGGTTAACCAGAGCAATGAAATATTACTTGCTCAACAACAAGTTTGTCAGCTTCAGTCTTCACCAGCAGATAGTCGTGCAGGTGTAGATTTCCGAGACCAGCCAAATGGAGGTAGAAATATTGCCTTTTTTAATAACGGTACTTCTGTAACAGTCATCAATAGGTCTAATGATGGACAATGGACACAAGTAACTGGACCGAATAATTCTCAAGGTTGGGTATATACTCCCTATCTGCAAAATTGCAATACACGCTCTGCCTCACAACTACCCAACACAGGAAATAGAACAGGTGGAGTACCTATAGGGACAATTTGTCAGGCAATAGGTTCCCCGGAATATCCGAATATTCCAGTGCGAGATTTTCCCAATGCCAAAGGTTATAATATGCCTTTCAATTTTGCTAAAAATACTCAACTGAGAGTTACTGAACCACCAGCAGGACAAGAGTCTCAGTCAAAGTGGGTTTATGTTCAATCAGTACAAACTCCTCAACAAATGGGGTGGGTATGGAGACCTTATATTCAATGTAATTAAGTTAGCTAAGTAATAGACATCTCCAGAAAAGAGGGAACAGGGAACAGGGAACAGGGAACAGGGAGGAGTAATTGATAATTTCTAGATAATAATTGATTTTATTTTTAATTTTTGGAGATGTCCAATTTATAAGAAGGTCTGACGGTCAACAACAACGAGCATTTTTGCTACGGTCATTGATTAAGGAAGCCGATATTTTTTGTTTTGATGAACCGTTTGTTGGAGTTGACTAGAAGACTGAAAATATTATTTGTATCCATCTTGTTTTGGGATATATATTAATATGAACTCAACAGAAAATATCACCATTCAACATTTATCTGAGAAAGATATAAAGCTAATGCAAGACTTGCTCAATGTTTTTGGTGATGCGTTTGATGAAGTGGAAACTTATTGCAAAGTCAAACCTGAAACTGATTATCTTCGTAAGCTACTCAGCAGAGATTATTTTATCGTGTTGGTTGCATTAAAACATGAAGAGGTGGTGGGTGGTCTGGCAGCATATGAACTTCACAAATTTGAGCAAGAACGCAGCGAGATTTATATATATGATTTGGCGGTATCGACTGAACACCGTCGCCAAAGTATAGCAATGGCGCTCATTGACGCACTCAAGAATATAGCTGTTGAGCGGGGAGCTTATGTTATCTTCGTTCAAGCTGACTACGGTGATGATCCGGCAATAGAGTTATATAGAACCCCTAACCGTATCTTCATATAAATATCAAGTTTTTTTGACTAGGAGACAGCTATACTGGAGACAGGAGACAGAAGGTAAGAGAGAAAAGGTTAAGAGGGAAGATTTGGGGAGAGATAAT
>NZ_JAAHGU010000127.1:0-20828 GCF_010692685.1 Okeania sp. SIO2F5
GGTAAATTAATCATAGATGGCACCTGTGCTCCGGCCGATCTCAGTTATCCGACGGACTTAAATCTATTAAATCAAGGCAGAATAAAAACCGAAAAAATCATAGATATTCTCTATAAAACCATCAAAAACCAGTTGCATCAAAAACCAATTACTCACCGTCAAATAGCAAGAAAAGAATATTTAAAGGTAGCCAAAAAAAGACAACTGACTCGTAAAGAAATCAGGAAAGCCATCAAAAAACAACTGAAATATGTCAGTAAAAATTTAACCACCATAGACCTGCGAATAAAGAAAGGTGCGAGTCTAGAAAGTCTGAGTAAAAAACAATATAAAACTTTGTTGGTCGTGAGTGAAATACATGGTCAATAACAATGTATGTGGAGAACAGAAAACAACGAATAGAGGACAGGATAGTAAGTTTAAATAAACCTCATGTCCGTCCAATTGTGAGAGGAAAAGCAGGAATTAACACAGAATTTGGAGCTAAGTTGTCTGCAAGTTGTATAGATGGATATGTATTTTTACACCGAATAAGTTGGGATAACTATAATGAATCAGGAGATTTAAAGTCTCAAGTTGAAGAGTTTAAAAACTACAGAGGTCACTACCGAGAGTCAGTTGATGCAGATAAGATTTACCGAAGTAGAGAAAACCGAAAATTCTGTAAAGAGAAAGGTATTAGAATCAGCGGTCCTCCCTTGGGAAGACCAGCAAAAAATATTGATAAAGAACAGAAGAAACAAGCTAACTTGGATGAAAGATTGGGGAACCATATTGAGGGTAAATTCGGGCAAGCAAAAAGAGGATTTAGTCTGGGGAAAGTGATGGCCAAACTTCCTGAAACTTCTATGACTGCGATCGCAATTACCTTTTTAGTAATCAACCTTTCTACCCTCGCGGGAAGAGGCATTTTCTCTTTTTTTGTACTTTTTTGCTCCAAAAACTGTTTTTGCGGTGTATTTTATAATTTAAAGTTATAGCTGAATAAATGATGATAATAATAAGTTATAATCAGCTTTCTTTGAATCACAAATCAACCGTTTTCAGACTTTTGAGCGCAAACCCTAACTAAACCAATGCTACCGGATTTGATATAAGGAGAGTCCAAGAATTAGATAATTGATTTTTTCCTATTCCCTCAGTTTTGTGTAATTTAGATTAATCTCGAATTAAAATATCAGTAGAATTTCTAAATTACATATCATAAAAAGATACTTTTGTCAAAAAAAAATCAGAAATTATATCTAGAATTAATTACCATTTTTTAAATATATGAGAATTTAGTTAAAAAAGCTAAACTAAAAATAGTAAATATTTAGTCACATTAAGTAGGTAGGTGAAATTAAATCTAAAATGTCCGAAGCGAGGTAAGTTTGCGGAGCATTCTGTAGCAAAGCAATTCTATAGTTACGATTGCTTTCCTCACAATTTGCTCCCAAAAATTCCTATTTTTGATGTAGCGTATGACATTTATTTATACCCATCTACATTATATATTTTGCCAATAAAGTAAAATTATTAAAAGCATCGATTTTTGGTTAGGGGCATCTCAAAAACTTATTCAATACTAGATGACAATTTTCTACATAAAAATACTCAATTTACAAATTTTCAATTACATTAAATTTGCGCAATTTTACTACCACCATATTATCAGATTACTCTCAAAGCTCAAAAATTTAAATCCAGAAATTTTATCAAATTTAATCAATTTAAATAAATTAAATGCCAAACAAACAGTCATCTATTCTAGTAGTTGATGATGAGCCAGATAATGTCATCCTATTAGAAGCACTATTAGCATCAGAAGGCTACATCACTATATCAGCAAATGGAGGAAAAGAAGCATTAAAAGTTGCCAGCAATTTTCATCCTGATTTAATTTTACTTGATGTAATGATGCCTGAAATTGATGGATTTGAAGTTTGTCACCGTCTCCGTAAAAACTATCAATTAAAAACAATCCCTATCATTTTTTTAACGGCTTTGGATGATGAAAATTCCAAATTGAAAGGTTTAGAATTGATGGGAGATGACTATATTACTAAACCATTCAATAGTCGTTTACTTCTGGCAAAAGTAGCTAATATTTTGCAGCTCAATCAAATACGTTCTCAAGCTAATAAATATCAAAATACTCAACAGACGGATCGACAAAGTAATCTTCAATTATTAGCAGCAGAAAAAATAAATCAGCATCTTTCGGAAAAATTTAGACTTTTTGTACCAGAGCAATTTTTATCAAGAATAGCGCCTCAAGGATTAGATTCTATTCAACTTGGAGATGTGGCAGAAGAGGAATTAACAGTTTTATTTTGTGATATTAGAGGATTTACGGCAATAGCTGAATCACAAAATGCACGAGATACTTTTAAGTGGTTAAATTCTTTTTTTCAACAAATGAGTGTTTGTATTTCTGCCAATCAAGGATTTATAGACAAATTCTTAGGGGATGCAATTATGGCAGTATTTGACAAACACAAATGCCATAGTTTAGATGCGTTAAAAGCTGCTGTAATGATGCAGGAAAATTTAAAAGAATTTAATGCTAATTATAAAAAATATAATCTTACGGAACCTGTAAAAATTGGTATTGGTATTCATACAGGTATGGGGGTTATTGGTACTTTGGGTTCTGAAAAAAGAATGGATTCTACAGTAATTGGAGATGTGGTTAATACTGCATCACGTTTAGAAAGTTTGACTAAGACTTATTGTTGTTCAATTATTGTGAGTGAACTAGTAATTTCAGAGATAGAAAAATGTAAAAATTGCTGTCAAGCACAGGAATATATAGAAGATAAATTCAGAATTATTAATCAAGTAAAATATTCAGACACTCAGTTACAAAATAATAATCTATTTTCTGAGCAAATTTATTACAGATGGATTGATAAAGTGACGCTTCGTGGAAAGCAGAAAGCTATGAATATTTATGAATTATTGGGGACTGAAAATAGTATTATTGAAGCAGAAAAAATTTCCAACCTATCGATATTCAAGAAAGGAATTAAGGGTTGGCAGGTAGGTAAATTTGCAGCAGCTTTAGAATATTTTCAACAAGTGAAAAGGCAAAACTCTACTGATACTATTGCCAGTCTATATGTTGAACGTTGCCGAGAAAAACTTGGTAAGGAAGAAGGAAGAAGGAAGAGGGAAGAGGGAAGAGAGAGGAAGGTTATTGAGCCAGAAAAAACCTAAATTTAATTACAGCAATTTCGGAGTTAGTGAGGTACAAAATTTTATTTAGTAATTTTGGTAAGCATCCTGCTTGTTACAGGCTAGAAGCCTTACAAAGATAGATATTAATCTTCAACTGTACCTCACCATCCTCAAAAGTGCTGTAAATTTAAAGTTTTTTAAATAAAAAAAACTGGACTTGATGAGTATCAAATCCAGAAAAAAATAATGATAAAAATTTATCTTTTCATTTTGGGTTTAATACCCCACCATCTACACGGTGTTGGCAATTGCTTGGGGTTTGAGTCCCCATCAATTTTTTCTTCCTTCTTCCTTCTTCCTTCTTCAATATTTAACCAAAACGACCACTTACATATTGTTGAGTAGCTTCTTCCTTTGGGTTCTGGAAAATATTGTGAGTTTTGTCAAATTCAACCAAATAACCAAAGCGTTTACCACCCTCAGCAGCTTTAGCATTAAAAAAGGCAGTTACATCCGCTACCCTAGTCGCCTGCTGCATATTATGAGTCACAATAATAATAGTGTAATTTTCCTTGAGTTCATTAATTAACTCCTCAACCTTAATAGTAGAAATAGGGTCAAGAGAAGCACAAGGTTCATCCATCAAAACCACATCGGGACTAACAGCAACCGCACGAGCAATACATAAACGTTGTTGCTGACCCCCAGAAAGAGCAAAACCACTTTGTCCCAGTTTATCCTTAACCTCATCCCAGAGAACAGCTTGTCGTAGCGATCGCTCTACTATCTCATCCATTTCTTCTTTAGACTTAGCCAGACCATTAATTCTCACCCCATAAGCAATATTATCGTAAATTGACTTAGGAAAAGGATTAGGCTTTTGAAATACCATTCCAATACGTCGGCGTACTTCTACAGGGTCAACATCTGAGTCATAAATATTCTGATTATGATAAAGAATACGACCTTCTAAATGAAAAATACTAATCAAATCATTTAGACGATTAAAACATCGTAATAATGTACTTTTACCACAACCTGAAGGTCCAATAAAAGCAGTTACTTGATTTTTAGGAATTTCCATAGAAACATCTTTCACGGCTTTAAAATCTCCGTAAAAGACGCTAACATTATCTGCTGAAAGAGCGGGGGCAGATTTTTGTTTAGAAAGATTTTGTTGAGATTCTGGCATGAGATATTACCTCCTAAATTTAGTTTCAAAATTATTTGTGTATTTGCTATTTATAACTATCAGCTTCACCTCAATCATTTACCCATAAAATTTATAGGGTTTAATCGCTGTTTTTCTGATATTTTCATAGTGCTATAATTAGGGTTTGCTGAAAAAGTATTTTAGTAGGGGTAGGAGACAGGAGACAGGAGAAATGGATCGGGAGCGAGGAAGTAGGAGCTAAGTTTTGTAAGAATGATTTTTCTGCCCAACTATGCGCCTAAAATACGCTCCTTTTTGAGCGTTTTAGACTGAAACAGGCGCACTTTTTTCGTTCCCAAAAAGGCACTTGTCTTTATCATTTTCTTTGTGGGTTTAATACCCCACCATCTACACGGTGTTCAAAATTACTTGGGGTTAGAATCCCCATGTAATTTTCCTCCTGTCTCCTGTCTCCTGTCTCCTGTCTCCTTCTTCAAATGTCAATGCTTTTATATTTAATCAGCAAGCCCTAATTATCTTTTATATAGCCTTGATTCATTAAATTGAGGTACAAAATTTACGCTTTTTAGGTAATGAAGGAACATAGAAGATAAAATATTATGTATTTCACTTCACTTACATAAAAAATTATCCATTTTCCCTTAACTTGAAATCAAAAAGGTATAATTTTATTTCACGAATCAACCAATCTTGATTAGCAAATTGATTGATATTAAAGCAGTAAAAAAAGCAATAATTTTGCTATACCAAATATTGAATTGATTAGGACATAGAGTAATAATGAATCGAATAAAAGGAAATATTTTTTCAACTCCTCTCTGCTATAGACACAAAGTATAATAAATAAAGCGTCATTAATTAATCACTGTTATTTATTTATGAAGTTTCCGTTTCCCTTATTCATTCTTTAATCAAAACTGTTTTTGACTAGTTGCCCAACGAGAAAGAATACTAGTAATTAAAACCAATAAAACCAGAACTAAAGAACCCGCCCAAGCAAACTCCTGTAAAACAACATCAAAGCTACGAGCAAACTCATATACTAAATAAGCCAAAGATGGAACAGTCGGAGCGAATGGACCGCGAGGCCAATTATTAGAATAAACAACAGTAAAAAGTAATGGAGCAGTTTCTCCAGCAGCACGAGCAATAGCAAGAGTAATACCTGTAATAATACCCGGTAAAGCAGCAGGTAAAACTATTTGTAAAACAGTTTGATAATTAGAAGCACCAACTCCCACCGATGCCCATCTAATATCCCTAGGAACTATTTGTAAAGCCTCATCAGTAGTTCTAACGATGGTCGGTAACATCAAAACCGCTAAAGCAACTCCACCTGCAAATGCTGAAAACCTCCCCATAGATAGTACCAGTAAACTATAGGCAAATACCCCAGCAATAATTGATGGTACACCACTCAAAACATTAGTAGCAAATCGAATTGGACGGGCAGTTTCCTCATCACTAAATTCTGATAAATAAACTGCTGCTAAAACACCAAAAGGAACAGCAATTAAACTAGCAATTGCTACTACCATAATTGTGCCTAAAATCGCATTAGCAATACCACCAGTAGTTTGACCTGCTGCGGGTGGTAACTTAGTAAACAAATCTAAATTTAAACGAGATAATCCTTTAATAAAAACGTAAATTAATACAGCAAATAGAGGAATAAGAGTGATGCCGATACAAGCACCTGATAGTACAGTCATCACTTTATTAAATATTTCCCTTGGTCTGCTTGGGTTTCTTTTCAGACTCACAATAGATTCTGGTTGTTGTTGATTATAGGTAATATCTGCCATAATTAATCAGAATAGTATCAGTATAAAAGTAGTAACTAATCCAGAGTCAAATCAATTTATTTGTATTAATTCCTGCTAATTAAATAGCTATTAGCTTTTACCAAATAATTAATAATTAAATAATTAAACAATTAGGGTTAAAATCCTCCCCTTTCAAGGGAAAAAATTTATTTTTTCCTTATTTGTCAATCCTCTTCATTTCAGGGAGATGTAATTATCCATTATCAATTATTGATCATTTCCTGACGGAATTATCCGCAAACAGCTAGCCTCTTGCAGAGGAACTTCGGACTTCAGCTTTTAGCAGCTCTGGTTAATCCCCTTCTAAACGCTGACTGCTGACTGCTGACTGCTGACCGCTTTTTTAATACTTTGCTTTAATTCGATTAACAATCCAATTAGCTAATATATTTACGAGTAGGGTTAAAACAAACAGAATTATCCCTGTATACATCAGAGCAGAAAGTTGTAAACCAGAAGCTTCAGCAAATTGATTTGCCATCAAAGAAGCAATAGTATTAGACGGAGCAAAAAGAGTAGGTTTAATCGAGTTAGCATTACCAATTAACATTGTTACAGCCATAGTTTCTCCCATTGCTCGACCCAAACCTAACATTATTCCACCAACAATTCCCGAAAAAGCTGCTGGAATTAATACCCTAATAATAGTACCCCAACGAGTAGCTCCTATACCCATAGAAGCTTGTCGTAGATCGGGAGGAAGACTAGCAAGAGAATCACGAGAAATGGCTGTAATAATAGGTAAAATCATTATTGATAAAACTAGAGCTGCAGGGAACATTCCCGGACCCCCTGCACTAACACCTTTAGGAAGAGAAAAAATCAAAATCCATCCTAAATAATTACCTAGAAAAGCCTCAATTGGTTTGAGTAAAGGAAGTAAAACATAAATACCCCATAAACCATAAACTACACTAGGAATAGCTGCTAATAATTCCACCATAAAAGTTAATGGAGTAGTAATTTTTGGAGGAAGAAATCCTTCACTTAAAAATATCGCTGTACCTAAACCCAGGGGAACTGCAATAAATAAGGCGAGGAATGAACTAATTAAAGTTCCTACAATCATTGGCCATGCGCCATAATCCCCCTTTCCATCATTAGCAACAGGATTCCAAACACTTTTAAATAGAAAGGTAAAGCCAAATTCATTAATAGCTGGTATTGCTTGCCAAGCTACTGTTAAAGCTATCAATATTAAAATAGCTGCAATACCCCAAGCAAAAACTTTAGTAACAGTAATAAAACCATCATCAAACTTTCTTTCTGTATTAGTCCGAGACCGACTATCTTCTTTAACTTTAGACTGTGCAACCATAAAATTTTTTACCGAATAATTAAGGTTTAAAGCCTCTCCTTTAAAGGAGAAACAATGAATTAATTTTCCTTTTATTCAATCCTCTTCCTTTTAGGGAGAGGTAATTATCAATTATCAATTATCAATTATCCATTATTGAACTCTATCTACCTCAAATAGGTATATACATTTTCAAGGAGTTATTGAGTCAACTTCAAAGATTTTATTAGGTTAATTTTGAGGTTATATTATCTCAAAATTAGTGCAATGAACTGAATTTATAATTCTGAATTATCTTTTTCTTTAGTGGGTCTAATACCATGCATGAAAAAAGAATGTTACGAATAATAAGTGTGATTAAAAGGCAGGTGCAGGAGATGTTCCTTTCACAGAAAAGAGAATTTATGACCTAAAAACTGGTATTGAAACCATTCCCGTGTGACTTGGTCAGACTGAGTTCTCCTCCTGGGAGGGGGAGGGGCGAGGGGTGGGTTGACTTCTCAGAAATACCCTAGCTATTTGTAGCAAACATTTATCAATTTGGTCTAATACCCCACCATCTATAGCGCTGTGCGCAGGCAACAGCTCATCTGGCAACAGGCAACAGGGGGGATAAATTGCCTATAATATAAGACTTTTAGCTATTGGGCATCTCCTGCAATTTGTAAATATACCAGCGCTCATTGCTATACAACAATGCCAATGCAGTTGGTGGGGTGAGAATTCCCATCGACTCCATTCTCGGTCTTACTGTACGAGGGTTAACGTAGTTGTGCGCTCGCTAATGGCCATTCACCCATATAGCAAAAGGAAGAAGGCAGAAGCGGTGCGACCCCGCGTCGGCGACAGACGCAAGCGGTCAGACCCCGCGACGACGCCAGCTCGCTTGCGGAATGCTGACCAAGAGAGGGAATGCGCACCAAGAGAGGCAGAAGGAAAAATCTGGCTTTGTCTGAATTTTCAGCTTTATGATCTGTCCTCACCTTTCCTTAGACTGCTATACTACTTGTTAATCTGACGGCTTCTCTAACCGACTACTTCTTCAATGTGGCTATGTTTCAAGGATGATAGATGTAGAACACTTGCTCGAGCAGTTATAAAATCACATAATCATCTGTGGTTTCTCTAAGAGGTTGTTTGTAAATGAATTATGAAGTTTTTTTACCCCTGGCAAATTAGGTATTTCAGCCTATAAATCTGGGATAAATAACCAAGTTGTTACAGTTTAAAGGTCAATCATTGTATATTACAAAACTTTACAAACAGTCTCTAAGCAGATTTTAGATTATTCACCTAACACCTAACACCTAACACCTGATTCATTTGATGCTACTTGAGAGTCATGTTGTAATCTGGGCTAATTTTATCGGCAGTTTCTAAAACTTTTTGACGTACATTATCAGGTAGAGGAATATAACCTATTTCACCACTAATTTGTTGACCTTCATTTAAGCCAAATTCAATCATTTTTTCTAATCCCTGAGCTTTACCTGCATCATCATATTGACCATAAGCAAGCATCCAAGTATAAGTCACAATTGGATAAGAATTTTCCCCTTCTGGGTCAGTAATAAAAGCTCGTAGATTTTCAGGTAATACTACTGCTTCTAAAGTTGCAGTTGCTGATTTAGCAGTAGCTTCTATATAATTACCAGAGCTATTTTCCAAGGAAGCCATATTTAGACCAGCACTCTTAGCAAAACCATACTCAACATAACCTATTGCTCCCTCAGTTTGACGGATGCCAGCAGTTACACCATCATTCTTGGCACCACCAATACCTACTGGCCATTGAACAGTTTTACCTTCTCCAACTTTCTCTTTCCATTCTGGACTAATAGCACTCAAATGCTTCGTGAAAACTCCAGTTGTACCACTACCATCAGAACGATATACAACCGTAATTGTTTGGTCTGGCAAAGTTACATCAGGATTAATTGCAGCTATCTGAGGGTCATTCCAGCTAGTAATCTTACCCAATAATATATCTACATAAACTTCCCTGGAAAGCTTCAGACCAGGAACATCAGGCAAATTGTAAGCTAATACAACACAACCAGCAGTCATCGGTAGCAAAATCACACCCCGACCAACTTGAGCAATTTCCTCATCTGTCATTGCCACATCACTAGCACCGAAATCTACTAATTCTTGAGTAAATCTTTCAATACCAGCTCCACTACCTACTGACTGATAATCTACCTGTAGGTTAGGGTCACTCTGACTCAACTCTTGAAACCAACGTTGATACAGAGGTGCCGGAAAAGAAGCTCCTGCTCCAACGAGGTTTACTTGAGCACCTCCACCTGTACCGTCAGTGTCACCGCCACCACCGCAGGCAGCTAAACCAATTGTCAAAGCTACTGCAGACATTTTTACAGTAATACGAGTTATTCGAGCAAGATTAATAGCAAATTGCATAATTATTAGCTTTCTATACCTAGACACCAAAAAGAATAAACGAAAGCTTAACCTATTTAGGTTAAGGATAGGTTAATAGTTTTTGATATAGCGCTACGCGCAAGGCAACAGCTCATCTGGCAATAGGCAACAGATGAAGACAAAAGGCTTTTCCTACGGAATGCTGCGCAAACAGCTTCTACTCATGTCAAACACCTTAATGCCTAGGGCTATAATTGATAATAATTGGCTAAAAAATAGGAAATAGTTAATATTAAGTTGTTATGGTAGTAGGTCATCTATCCTAAATTAATACCAATTTGATAAATGTTTGCTACATTTTATTGAGCGGTGGAGTAGGAGAAAAGTAAAGATCAAAATAATTAATAATAACTGGCGTGCCAGTTACCAAAAAAGTTATTCAGTCTGTGTTAATCACTTAAGAATTGAAGTATCACTTTAGAGTATTTTGGAAATATTTATTCAGACAAATAAGCAGACTCGTTGAAAGAGGAAGCTCTCTTAGCGATAAGATAATCCCCGTCTCTTTAGAGCGGGGAAAAGTCAATCTCAGAATTAAGGCTTGCTGATTAACTGTCAAAGCCTTTATCTGTAAAAAATTGAGGATTTTTAGAGTGAAAAAAGGTGCAATGTTTTCGGTCTAAAAAGCTAAAAAAGCTAGAGTTCTGAGTAGATAAGGATAGAAAAATCAACGGATATTTTTTCTCCCTAACTCCTCTAAATTCTGAATTCTAAATTCTAAATTCTGTTTGCGGAGCATTCCGTAGGAAATTCTATTTGAGACTTATTTGGTAGCCTGAGCTAATTTTATCAGCAGCTGATGCAACTGTCTGACGAACATTGTCAGGAAGTGGAATATAACCTAAATCAGCACTTACCTTTTGACCCTCATTTAAGCCATACTCAATCATTTTTTCTATACCCTGAGCTTTAGCTGCATCATCATATTGGCCATAAATCAGCATCCAAGTGTAAGTAACAATAGGGTAAGAACCACCACCTTCAGGATCGCTAATAAAAGCACGGAGATTTCCTGGTAATTTCACTGCGGCCAGAGTAGACTTAGCAGACTCCAAAGAAGCTTTCACATAATTGCCTGATTTATTTTCCAAAGCTGCAGTAGGGAGACCAGCATTCTTAGCAAAACCAAACTCTACATAACCTATGCCACCCTCTGTTTGACGAATTAAAGCAGCCACACCATCATTTTTAGCACCACCTACACCTGTAGGCCACTGAACAGTTTTTCCTTCACCTACTTTCTGTTTCCACTCTGGACTAATAGCACTCAAATGCTTAGTAAAAACTCCTGTAGTTCCACTACCATCAGAACGATGAACTACAGTAATTGGTAAGTCTGGTAGACTCACACCAGAATTAGCACCAGCAATTTTGGGGTCATTCCACTTAGTGATTTTACCCAAAAGGATATCTACATAAGCTTCCCTGGATAATTTTAGGTTGGATACACCTGGTAAATTGTAAGCTAAGACAACGCTACCTGCAGTCATAGGTAGCATCATTACTCCCCTACCCACTTTGGCAATTTCATCATCTTTCATTGCCACATCACTAGCACCAAAATCTACCAATTCTTGAGTAAATCTCTCCACACCAGCACCACTACCAACTGATTGATAATCTACCTGAACATCGGAACGACTATCTCTCATATCGGCAAACCAACGCTGATATAAGGGAGCTGGAAAAGATGCCCCAGCACCAACTAGGGCGACTTTTTGTTGAGCAAGGCCATATTTTATTCCAGTAATTGTAGTAGCTAGACCAATTGTTAAGGCTACTAGGGATACTTTGGAAGTATTACGAATTATCTGACTAAAATTGATACTAGGTGGCATAACTATTAAATTGTGATATTGACTTTAAACACAAGACATAACGTTAATGCAAGTTGAACATATGAAGGTAAAGAATAGGTAAAAAACAGGTAAAAAATAGGTAAAGAAAAAGTTAACAAATTTTAAATATAGCAATTTCTAAAAAGCGTGAGGTACATAATTCCTTGGTTTTAGGGAAAAGGGAACAGGGAACAGAAGATAAATAATAAAGAATTAGGTCTACCTCACAGATATATTTAGTAAAGAAATTTGTAGCACTGAAGCTAATAATGTAGAACGGTAGAAAAAAATGCTAAGATTCTACGACATTAGATGAAATTATTACGATTAAAAGGCTAGCCGTGGTTCAAGCACCCCCATCAACTAATACAAAAACAAACACTAAAGCTTTCCTATCTTCGTCAGATAAGAAACAACATCTAGAAACATGGTTGCAAAACTTGGCCGAGCAAGTTATTTCTGGGTATCGTCTGAACCGAGAAGAGGCCATTACCCTGACCCAGATAGCAGGACAAGAAGATATACTACTACTTTGTGAAGCTGCGGATAGAGTCCGTCAAGCTTGCTGTGGTAATGTTGTAGACCTATGTAGCATCATTAATGTTAAATCAGGAGGCTGTTCAGAAAACTGTAGCTTCTGTTCCCAGTCAGTCCATCATCCAGGAGAAGCTTCTCCAATTTATGGCCTCAAATCTACAGAAGAAATATTAGCTCAAGCAAAGGCAGCAGAAGCTGGTGGAGCTAAAAGATTTTGCTTGGTTTCTCAAGGTAGAGGTATTAAGTATAACAGTCCCAAATCTACAGAATTTGAGCAAATTTTGGCTACAGTAAGGCAAATTATTGCTGAGACTAATATTAAGCCTTGTTGTGCTTTGGGAGAAGTAACACCAGAACAAGCTCAAGCATTGGCAGAGGCGGGAGTAACTCGCTATAACCATAATTTAGAAGCCTCCGAGCAGTTTTACCCCGAAATAGTCACTACTCATAGCTGGAATGACCGAGTAGAAACTGTGAAAAACCTCAAAGCAGCAGGTATTCAAGCTTGCACAGGAGGTATTATTGGTATGGGAGAAACTTGGGAAGACCGGATAGATTTGGCCTTGGCTTTGCGAGAGTTGCAGGTTGAGTCTGTACCCTTAAATTTATTAAACCCTCGTGAAGGTACACCTTTAGGTGAATTGCCGAAGTTAGACCCCTACGATGCTTTGAAGGCGATCGCTATTTTCCGTCTGATTTTACCAGAACAAATTATTCGCTATGCTGGAGGCCGAGAAGCTGTGATGGGAGAATTGCAAAACTTAGGCCTTAAAGCTGGTATTAATGCGATGTTGATTGGCCATTATCTGACAACTCTTGGTCAACCTCCAGAAAGAGACCAAGCCATGCTTGAATCTCTGGGACTGAAAGGTGGGGAAGCTCCTATTCCAACTAATTAGGTTTGAGGTGGTAGAATAACAGTCTATATTTAAGAAATAATTGTTAATTGTCGTGACAATTACAGTTCAATTACTTTGGGCAATTACAGGTTTACTCTTGACAATTGCTGCGACATTTTTACCTGCCTCTTTTGCAAGTCCAACTTGGATTTGGGAACAACAAGAAGTTAAAACTTTTTCGTTAGGAGTAACTTACCAAGTTGGTGCTGTTTTGTTTGTCGGTTGTTTGGGTGGAAAAAATGCTGCTGTTATTTCTCAAATTGCTTATATATTGTTAGGTCTAACTTTATTACCTGTCTTTAGTCAAGGCGGTGGTATAGGCTATTTGAGAGAACCTAGTTTTGGTTATTTATTGGGTTTTATTCCTGGGGCATGGATATGTGGAAATTTAGCTTTTCAAGCATATCCCAAGCTAGAGTCATTAACTTTTAGTTGTTTACTTGGTTTGTTAAGTATTCATGCAACTGGATTAACTTATCTAATTATCAGCAGTATTTTCGGCTGGAAAAAGGTAGAGTCATTATCTTTATTTGAAGCTATATATAGATATTCTATTTTTCCTTTACCAGGACAACTAGGAATTATATGTGCTGTAGCAGTTATGGCTTATTTCCTACGACGTTTACTATTTTATTAGAGATATCTAATTCTAAAATAGAAAAAGATTACATTTTTTTCCACTACAAAAAATTTCTACATATATTCCCTTTTCCCTAAACTAAATTTATAATATCAATGCTGACTTAAAAAGTTCTTGCTCAATTGTAGAATAAATGTAAGCATTTCCTGCGGAATGCTGCGAAACAGCTATTAGCTCTCAGCTCTTATAAGGGGGTTTAAATGAATATAGATTGTTTCAGCCAGCTTTTATAGTAAGTATAAATTATGGCTCAATTAGTAAAGCTTTTATCTAAAACTAAAAGCAATAGCTGATGGCTGATAGCTGACAACTGAATGCTTACGAATAAATTAAAATAAATATAGTAATTGTTAACCTTGAAATTACGTTTTCAGAAAAATCTTTTATTCTGGATAGCTGCTATTATTAGTATTTTGTTAGACCACTTGACTAAATTTTGGGTGGTACAAAATTTTAAACTTGGAGAAAGTCTGGCTTTGTGGCCTGGTGTATTTCATTTTACTTATGTGACTAATACTGGGGCAGCTTTTAGTTTATTTAGTAATGGTGGGGTATATTGGTTACGTTGGTTGTCTTTGATTGTTAGTCTTGGCCTCATGGCCTGGGCTTTGTTTGGGCCTAGATTTAATAAATGGGAACAACTGGGCTACGGTTTAATTTTAGGAGGGGCACTGGGTAATGGTATTGATAGGTTCATTTTGGGTTATGTTGTAGATTTTATACACTTTCGCCTCATAGATTTTCCCGTGTTCAATGTGGCAGATGTTTCGATTAATATTGGTATTGTTTGTTTACTCATTGCTACATTTTTTAGTGGAAGACCAAAATGTAAATCGCAATAGTAGAAGGAAGAAGTTTTTCCTTCTCTCCTAGATAACTAAAAATTTGGCTGATATATCAAATACAGTAATGGCGACTGCTATAAATTGACTTTTATACGGTTAAATTCTAAAAGGCGCGATCGCCTCTGTAAATTCTCCGCAAAAAGCGAAAATCTTATACCAGTGACCTAAGCGATTCCCTCCGGGACGCTGCGCGAACGCGAGTGGGAACTACTAGAACCTTTGCTACCGAAACCTCAAAAACGAGGGCAAAAACCAAACGCTAATCGAGCGAGAAGTAGTTAATGGTATCTTCTATATCCTTTATTCTAGTACATTGTTACTATATAGCGCTTCTCAGGCGGTAGAAAAGTTTATTGGTTGATCTGGAATTTAGAAGTATTTGAAAAACTAATATATTTACTATATAAAGATTCAGTAAAGATGCTGATTTGTTATTGTTTTATTTTTTTGTTGGCACTATTATCAACTTATAACTAATGATACTTAGTGGAACTTAGACATTTTCTGGGAGAAAAACTGTCTGAAAGTCATTCTAGACAAGGGAATTACGTCAATGACCTAAAAATTGCTGAAACCCTTGGTAGTTAAGGATTTATACCTTTTAGACCTAAAAACCTCTGCTTGTCTATGTTTGAGCCTATTTTCTATTGCTGTTTTGTTTGAGTCCCATTAGACATTTTGTCGGCTAGAAAGTTTATCAAAGTTAGTCTAGGCATGGGAAGGACGTCAAAGACCGAAAAATTGTTGTTAGCTCCGCATTCCATGGGAAAACACCGATTATTCCTAGATTTATCCATTTTTTACCTAAAATACTCTCCCTGTATAGATTTGATGCCATTTTTTGCCTGAATTTTATCTAAGTCCCACTAAGTAATTCTTGAGTAAAACATTTTTTGAGGTTTTTCATAGGAAAACTTATGAAACAATTTTCTTTATTACAAAAGTTGCTTCCAGTCGGAATTAGTCTGGGAATGCTTTCTGTTCCTCTCTCTCTGGTGGTATCTCCTTCAGCAAGAGCAGCCACTTTTACTCCTGGTGAGTGTGGCCGACTAACTGGTTCTGAGATCCCTATGGGATCTATTACTTGTTTTGATAAAACTTTTAGTAATTTTGAACTTATTGCCGAGTTCGACATACCTGCTGGTGCTCAAATTATAATCGGAGTAGCTAGTGATGGAGAAACATTTGAGCTTGAATTAGATCCCGGTCAAACTTTAGGTTCATTCACAGGTACAGCTACTTATGATGTTACAATCGCCAACCCTGACTTTTTCTTTGATCAAGTAGGTCTTAATAGTGATGTAACTTCTGGCGGAGTTGAAGCACAGGTGACAGATGGGTCTGGTGGAACTGGCAATCTACTACTTGAGCTAGTAAGTTCTGATGGAAATTCAGTTACCCCAACGCCTATTCCTGGTCCAACGATGTATCAGTTTATCAGTGTTATGAATACAGTCTCCATTCCAGAGGGTGGCACTTTCGATGGCTTCAAGAACACCTTCACGCAAAAAAGGGTAACACCAGAACCTGGCACTATCCTCGGACTCCTCGCTGTTGGAGGTTTGGGTTTAGGTCTGAAGCGCAAGAAGCAAGCTTAGAAAAAGTTAATTGGGCTATAGACAAGAGGTAAAGTTGAGCGATTCCCTTTGCTGAGTGGCAAGATAATCGCTCAACCACTTAACAAATTCTCATACTTTCCTAAAGCCATCAAAGGAAAATACTGCGGATAAAAATGATATTTAATATAAAAATGACAGGGAAACCCAGTACCAGTAAATTCTGACTCTAACCAACTCCCATCATCCTTCTGAGTCGATACCAAAAAATCAACACCCCCATCAATAGCCTCCCTAGCAAAATTACCAGTTGCCTCCCCCGCAGCTAATAACCCAATCAACGCCCAAGCAGTTTGAGAAGCTGTACTTTTTCCCTTCCCTTTCAACGACGGGTCATTATAACTCCAACAACTCTCACCCCATCCGCCATCCGAATTTTGACAACCAACCAACCAACTCGCCCCCTTCTCAATAAAATCTCTATGACTTTCCTGCGCCACAACAGCCAAAGCCGAAATTACTCCACTCGTACCATATATATAGTTAACTCCCCACCGACCAAACCAACAACCTTCTCCTTCCTGCTCTCTTTCCAAATAAGCGATCGCCCGTTTCACCCGCCAACTATCCATAGACAACCTACAACAACCAACCATTTCCAACACCCGCGCCGTCACATCCGCCGTATTCGGGTCAATCATGGCCTTTAAATCTCCGTAGGGGATACCATTTAACCAGTCTTGGTCATTATCCACATCAAAAGCTGCCCAACCCCCAGGTTGACATTGCATCGAAGCTACCCATTCCATAGCACGAGCGATCGCCACCCGTTTCAATTCCTCATCAGGCAACTCCACAGCATCCAAAGCCATAACCACTACTGCCGTATCATCTATATCTGGATAAAAACGGTTGATAAATTCAAACGCCCAACCCCCCGGTTTACCCAATTTATTCTTAATTGCCCAGTCACCATAATCCAAAATTTGCTGTTGCAATAACCATTCCCCAGCTTTAAGCACTGCCGGATGACTAGGAGGAATACCAGAATCAACCAACGAACGTATTACCCAAGCGGTATCCCATACAGGAGAAACACAAGGTTGTACCCAATAATCATACTCAGTTTCTACAGCAAATTTATCTATTGCCTCCAACCCCCGCACCACCACAGGGTCTGCCACATCATATTCCAAACACCGCAATGCCAACATAGAATTTAACATTGCCGGAATAATACCTCCCCAGTCACCCGTAACTTCTTGCCTTTCCAGAATCCATTTTTCTGCTGCTTTTAAACCCTCTTCTCGCAAAGGCATTAAATTAAAATTTTCTGCAAATTTAAAAGCTTTATCTAACCCCAAAAATAAATCTGTCCAGTCATATTGACGAGGTAATTCAAAAGTAGCATTGTTAATTCCTTCAGCATAAAGTTCATCCAGATTAATTGTGGGATTAACTGAAAAAATCGGCTTTTTATCAAACACAATTAATAGTGGAACAGTGCTACTTCTTGCCCAACTTGACATTTCATAAATAGTAAATGGAAAATCTTCAGGAAGTAGCATTATGCTAGGAGGAATAGAAGGAATACCTTGCCAGTTGAAACATCCAATTAAAGCCAGATGTAATTTCGTGAAAATTCTACTGCAACTAATACCTCCTTTTTTAATAATAAAATCTTGTGCTTTAAGCATGATTGGATCTGTTTTTGCAACACCTAATAATCTCAAAGCCATATAAGCTTCAATAGAAGTGCTTAAGTCTCCCCCATCCCCATAAAATAATTCCCAACCACAATGTTCTCGTTGTTGGGAAATTAGATGATTTTTTGCTTTATCAAGAGGTCTTTTATTATCGATTTGCCAAATTTTATGTAGTAAAACTATTTCTGCTGTTATTGTTACATTTGATTCTAATTCATCCCACCAGTACCCTTGTGGTTTTTGCAGATTCAATAGATATTCTTGACTAGCTAAAATTGATTGTTGAACTTTGTTTTTTTCTGTCATTTTTCCCAAAAATTAATTTTTTTTATTACTATCTTTAAAGTCATAATTTACTAAATAAATTATGCCTATTTATTCTCGATTATATTGAAGAATTTTGATAGAATATAAATGAAAATTTAAGAATTTTGAGTAATTAGGGAACCTTATCTAAAATTTATTGTCAGAAGATAACTAGATTCTGTATAGATAGATCGGCCTCACAGTGTTGCTGTCGCTCTCTGAGAGGCTTTCCTTGTTATGTTTATCATCAAATTTGTATGTTAAGTTGATGTCAATGATTTTTCAAATCATACTTGACTAGCTATGTAGTAATCTTAAATAAATTGTAGGGTTTTAAAATAACAATTAACTAAGATAAACCTAATATATTTGAAATCATACCTAGTATTTATATTAGTAATTTTTTTATTTATCACGTTATTTATAACCTTTGAGCATAAGCTTGCAACTAAAAATATAATTGCGATAGTTGAATTTTTTATGGCGAGATTTTCGTTGATTTTTAAGTGTTAGTTTTTAGGTGTTAGGAAGCAAATTTTTCCAGAGCATTACTGCGAACTAACTTTTGTTTAAAAACCCACAGTCACGCACGCTGAAAACAAACTTGTTGAAGTTAATCAGAAAAAGTTAGATTTTAGGTAGTGCGTTCAATAATTAATAATTAATAATTTACAATTAATAATTAATAATTACCTCTCTTTAAAACCTATCACTTACCCATAAGTCTTGAAACCCTTGTGGGGAATAGGGGAGAAAGGAGAAAAAATTATAGTAGCTAAGTAAAACTACTGAAGTTGTCAAAAAAAAGTCAAGACTTACCCATAACTCGTCTCTAAAGTCAAGCTTTATGTTAAGAAAGATGTGGGTAATGGATAGCTTTAAAACGGATAGAATACGAATAAGATTTGGTGGTGGTACATAGTAATGGTAGAGAGAGTGTGGGGAGTGTGGGAAGAAATTAAAAAATATATATCTTCACTATTACGCGAGCAGGACAACCTAAGATTTTTTCTTTATGTCTGCTTCAAAGTCTTTATTTCTTCAAAGAAGAGGCTTTCAAGTTTAATTATTCCCTAAGCTTTTTTTATCTACCACCTACCACCTATCAACTACTACCTAAAATCATGGTAATCAAAATTATTACTTTTAATATTCGATATGATAAACCAGACCCTGGAAATCATCGATGGGAAGTCAGAAAAAATGCTGTAGCTAGCCTAATTTATGAATATGCTCCAGATATAATTGGCACTCAAGAACTTAAAGTAAATCAGTTATTAGATTTACAGCAATTATTGCCTAATTATTGCAGTCTTGGAGCTGATAGAAGAGGTACAGGTAATGATGAACACTGTGCAATATTTTATCAGAAAGATAGATTAAATTGTCTCGACCATGGAGATTTTTGGCTGAGTGAAACACCAGATATACCAGGTAGTATTACTTCTAGTTGGGGAAATCATTTACCCAGAATAGCTAGTTGGGCAAGATTTAATCTTGTTGAAGATAATCGGCAAATAATTATTATTAATACGCACTTGGATTATAACAGTAAAAAAGCTAGAGAATTAGGTGCTAAATTAATCTTTAATTCCCTACAAACAGAAAAATTAAATCCTGACAAAGAATCATTAATTTTTGTCACAGCAGATTTTAACGACCAACCAGGTTCTATTGTACGAAATACTTTTTTAAATCCTTTGAAAAATGGATTGTGTTTATTAGATGTTTTATCTAATTTAAAATTAAGTAATCAGATGACTTATAATGATTTTACAGACAAAGCTTTTCTGCCTATTGATACTATTTATTATGACAGTAGATTAAATTTGCACAGTGTGAAAGTAGAGAATAAAAAATATGATGGAATACTTCCTTCAGACCATTTTCCAGTAGTAGCAGAATTTAATTAATCTAGATATCAATATAAATATTAACTTGTTTTCTTAAAACTTACATATATGAGTATATTTTTGTTTTTTTGTGATTTGTGTCACTTATACCAAATCAATAAATATTTGCTACAAATAGCTAGGATATTTCTGAGGAGTCAACCCACCCCTCGCCCCTCCCCCTCCCAGGAGGGTAACTCAGTCGGACCGAGTCACACGGGAATAGCTTCAATACCATTTTTCAGGTCGGAAATCATTCTTTTCTCTTGGTGCGCTACCAGGTGTGACTGGCGTCGTCGCGGGGTCCCACCGCTCTCTTGGTCGATTGGATATGGCGAGGAGACCCGTTCTTACAGACCCGCTCCGAAGATCGCCATCCCACCCTACGGGAAGCTCCGAAGATCGACCGCTTTGTCAAAGGACATATCCTGCATTTGTCTTTTTATTCCTCTTACTATTCGTAACATTCTTTTTTGACGCTTGGTATTATATATAATCCAGCTAATTACAGCACTTTTGAGGAGAGTGAGGTACAGTTTAATACTCATCTCTAATCTCTAATATCATGTCCAGTTGAATACTTATAGAACCCCTAACCGTATCTTCATATAAATATCAAGTTTTTTTGACTAGGAGACAGCTATACTGGAGACAGGAGACAGAAGGTAAGAGAGAAAAGGTTAAGAGGGAAGATTTGGGGAGAGATAA
>NZ_JAAHGU010000128.1:0-20729 GCF_010692685.1 Okeania sp. SIO2F5
TTACCACCATCGCGCGCCGTAGACAGCTCCCTTTTTTCTGTTGTTTTGACTGCCATAGGAATCAGCGTTCGCAACGGTGGAGTCTTGATCCCTGTCTAGTTGTGTTCTTAATTTTTGGCGAACTTGAGCGTGAAGAAGTTGCCAGAAACCACGATGCTGCCATTTGGTGGAAGTACCGTATCCGCTCAGTAAATTGGGGTAAGAAGAAGAAAAAGTACAGCTAGTGTTGTAGAATATGACTTATGAGGCAAAAACTATCATCAGAGAAATTAGTGGCCACATTACTGCAATCAATTGACCCGGGTTTGATTGCAGATGAAGGAGTACGTCAAACAGTAGAAATATTACTGAATCTGGTAGAGCAACTCAACTCAAAAGTCAAACAATTAGATGAAAATAACCGTCTCAAAGGTGAAATTGGCAAACCAGACATTAAAGCTAGTAAAAAGAGAAAATTTCAGAAAAACCACTCGTCAGAGAAAGAACGAAAAACTCCAAAAGAACATAGTAAAACCAGTAAAAACGAAACAATAAAAGTAGACCGAGAAGAAATAGTATTCTATGATCGGCAGAAGCTACCAGCAGATGCAGAATTTAAAGGTTATGAAGAGGTAATTGTTCAAGACATTTTACTAACAACAGATAACGTATTGTTTCGCAAGGAAAAATATTATTCTCCGTCATTAGGTAAAACCGCAACAGCACCCTTACCAAAAGGTTATGAAGGAGAATTTGGTCCAGGAATCAAAGCATTGGTCATGAGCCTGTACTATGGAGGAAACATGACCCAAGGAAAACTCCTAGAATTTTTATCAGATATTGGTATCTCAATGTCAGCAGGATACCTATCAAATTTATTAATCAAAAACCAATCAGGTTTTGAAGTAGAGTATAACGAAGTATATAGTGAAGGTTTAGCCAGTAGTCCTTGGCAGCACTTCGACCAAACAGGAGCCCGTGTTGGTGGAGTCAACCAGACAACAAATATCATCTGTAACCCTTGATATACAGTCTATATAACGATACCAAACAAAGACCGCTTAAGCGTATTAAAAGTTTTACAAAACACAACGGAACTGGAGTTTGTCCTCAACTCGATAACATACGATTTACTTGAGGTATTAAATCTGCCTAACAAATGGGAGCATCGACTGAAATTATTACCTCAGGAAACAGCCTTCACAGAAATTGAGTTGAATAGGTTACTTGATGAGCATCTGGTTAATTTAAATTCTCAATCCCGTACTTGTATACAGGAAGCAGCAGCAATTGCTTTTTACCATCAGCAATCAACAATTCCAGTAATCAAAACCCTCATAAGTGATGATGCTCCACAGTTCAAGTTATTGACTGATGAATTAGCTTTATGTTGGGTCCACGAAGGAAGGCATTATAAAAAGTTAAGTCCATTTATCGCCTACCACCAAAAGATTTTAGATAACTTTCTCGACAGATTTTGGAAATTGTACCGAAAATTATTAGCTTATAGAGATTCCCCCAGTCAAGAGCAAGCTGACCAACTCAGGTCAGAATTTGGGACGCTGTTTAGAGAAAAAACTGGTTACGAACACTTGGATGAACGAAAAAGATTAACCATCGCAAAACAAGAGGAGTTGCTTCTGGTTTTGAAGCATCCAGAATTGCCTTTGCACAACAATCCTGCCGAGTTAGCAGCTAGGACAATGGTGCTGCGACGTAAGATTAGTTATGCTACCCAGATATTTCTTGGTACAAAAGCTTGGGATATTTTTATGTCCCTTGTTGATACTACTCGTAAGTTGGGTATCAGCTTTTTTGAGTATATCAGCGATCGCATTTCCCAGGCAGGAATAATTCTCCCTCTGGCAACTATTATTCGTTCTGAAGCTTCTGTTGATTCCTTCGGTTGGTCATGGTCAGCGGAATCATTCCCTACCCCCAATTATTGAGGGGATCCTGTTTGACGTACTCCTTAATCTGCAATCAAACCTGGGTCAATTGATTGCAGTAATGTGGCCACTAATTGATCTGATGATAGTTTTTGCCTCATAAATCATATTCTACAACACTAGCTGTACTTTTTCTTCTTCTTACCCCAATTTACTGAGCGGATACAAAAAAAACATATGGTGATCAAGAAACAGACGAACTAGAAACAGAAGAATTTATCTTTAAACTAAATCAAATGGACAAGAAAGATATTGTTTATGTAGATGAAGCTGGAATAGATAATAGGGAAGATTATACTTATGGTTATGGAGTTAAAGGAAAAAGAGTACCAGGTATGAAATCAGGAAAAAGAACTGAGAGAGTAAGTTGGATTGCAGCTATAAATCAAGAAAAAAAGTTTGCTCCTTTAACATTTGTAGGAAGTTGTAATCATGTATGGCATGAGAGCTGGTGGGAAAATTGTTTACTACCAAAATTACAACCAGGGCAAGTGATCATACTGGATAACGCAACGTTTCATAAATCAGTTGATATTGAAGAATTAGTGGCTAAGCAAGAGTGTGAAATCTGGTATTTACCACCTGACTCGCCAGATTTGAACAAGATAGAACGTTGGTGGGACGATATCGAGCGTAGTATAGAAAAAGCAAAGGTACTCCTGCCCGAAAACGCGAGCATCCTCCAGCGCACCCTTTATGCCCTCTTGATGGCCTTATACGAACTGGGCGGAGTCGATCCGAAACTGCGTTACGAGGGTCAAGAGCGTCTTGAGGAAATTCTCAAAGAGAAACTGGCGGCAGATAACCAGGAGGTGGATACAGAAACCCGCGCTAATCTTAACCAGGCCATCCAGGACTATAAAGAAGCCGAAAGCACAGTCCAGGGTAACCTAGACTCCGCCCCGGACGATATTGAAGTGCGGAATGTGGGGTAGAACAATCTTGGGAAGATTCTTCTGGCTACCTCTTCTATGATTATCATTCCTCCTGGATTCTGGATTCTGTTTGCGCAGCATTCCGTAGGAAATTCTGGCTTCTGCTCTGAAAAAAAGACTTTTTCAGCAAACCCTAATTATCAATTATCCATTATCCATTATCCATTATCAATTAATGAACTCCCTATTCTCAAGGAGATGTAGCAATACTTTTGATATTTGGTATAACAGAGCATGATAATTTAACTAGGGCTTGCTGATTAAATATAAAAGTACTTACAGATAAAGGTTTTAGCCTTTTTGGAGTCGAAAAAAGTGCCTGGTTTTCAGCTCTTCATGCTCAAAAAGCTAGTATTTTAGGCTCATAGTTGGGCAGAAAAATCAAAGGACAATTCTTACTCCTACCTCCTCGCTCATTCCCTTTTCTCCTGTCTTCCCCTCCTGGGAGGGGGAGGGGCGAGGGGTGGGTTGTCTCCTGTCTCCTGACTCGGTCCTCCTGACTCCTAAGAAATAGCCTAACTATTTTTCCGCATAGTTGATTGTAGAAATTAAACTTGTTGCTTTAGCTATATCTAGGGGCTTAGAAAATAAATAACCCTGACCATATTCACATTTTAACGCTTGTAGTTGAAGAACTTGTTCTGTAGTTTCTACTCCTTCAGCTACAACATTTATACCTAAATTGTGAGATAAAGTAATAATTGAACGGATAATTTCCGTAGGATCAATTGAACCCTCACTGATCATATTAGCAACACCTATTCTATTCACAAAAGAACGATCGATTTTCAAAGTACTCATCGGGAAACGGTGTAAATAACTTAAAGAAGAATATCCTGTACCAAAATCATCAATACATAACTCAATATTCCGCCCTCTTAACTGAGACATTTTTTCTGTAACAAACTCATAATTTTCTATTAAAGCACTTTCAGTAATTTCCAATTTTAAATTACTACCATCAAGCTGAGTTTCTAAGAGAATTTGGTCAATTTGTTCAATTAAATCTGCTTGAGCAAACTGTTTCACAGACAGATTAACACTCATTTTTAAAAGATAATTATTGGGAAATTCATTTTGCCATTGACGTAACTGCCGACAAGCTTCTCTCAATACCCACAAACCAAGATGTATTATTAACCCTGTTTCCTCAGCAACAGGAATAAATTCAGCAGGATAAATTAAGCCTAATTGTGGATGTTGCCAACGTACTAGAGCTTCAAAACCAGTAATATTGTTTGTGCTGAGGGACACAATAGGTTGATAGTTAAGCACAAATTGAGATAGATCGTTTTTGAGAGCGCTTTGTAAATTGTTCTCCAACTTTAAACGTTTGAGAATTTGAGTGTGCATAGAGGTACAAAAAATTTGATAACACCCTCTGCCCATATTTTTGGCAGATTGCATAGCTATTTCTGCATCTCGTAAAATCTTTTCTGCTGACCCAATATTTGTGGAGTTGAGAGCAATACCAATACTAGCAGTAATAAATACTTCATTTCCTTCTAAAATAATTGGTGAAGTTAGTTGTTTGTGAATGCGATTAGCAATACAGGTAGCATCACTAATTCCTGAAATATATTCTAGCAAAATTACAAACTCATCTGCACCAAGACGAGCAACTGTATCTCCACCAGAAAGCAATGCTTTTAGTAGTTCGGCGATCGCGATAATCAGTTGATTTCCCATGCTATGACCAAAACTATCATTAATAACTTTAAATCGGTCAATATCTATAAATAGGACGGCAAAGGAAAAATTGTTTCGGCGTTCCGCATATTTAATTGTTTGCTCCAAACGATCCATAAACAGAGTACGATTAGGGAGATGGGTGAGTGGATCGTGTAGTGCATCATGTTTTAATTGTTCTTCAATTCGCTTACGTTGAGTAATATCGTGACTATTAACAATAATACCTTCCACCGCTGGGTCGTGTAAAAGGTTAGTGACAACACCTTCAAAAAAGCACCAATAACCATTACTATGCTTAACTCGATACTCAATAGGTGGTTGACTAATACCAGGATTTTCAATTGCTTTGTTAAAAGTATGAGTGATGAGTGATAAATCGTCTATATGAATTAGATCGAAGATACCCTGACCAACAGTTTTTTCTGGTATATATCCCAAAACTCTTATTAGTGATGGACTAATATAACGAGAGATTCCCTCAGCATCAATAATCAAAATCAAATCGTTAGCATTTTCAATTAGGGCACGAAACCTCACTTCATTATTTCGCAAAGCTTGTTGTGCTTGTTTGCATTCTGTGATGTTACGGATCAGCGTCATCATCGCTACAAGCTGCTGTTGACTGGCAATAACAGTTTCTTCTGCGTGCTTATATTGTGTAATGTCTGTATTTGTTCCCATCATTTTGTTCGTTATTCCTTTTTCATTTTGAATAACAACTCCGCAACAAAAAAACCATCGGTAACTGCCATCTTTATGTTGCATCCTATGTTCGATTTCGTATTTTGGTGTCAGTCCTGCTAAGTGAGCATTTTTTGCTGCCATTACCTGTTCTCGATCTTCTGGATGCACCAATTGATGCCAATCATCCATTATGTTTCTAACTTCCCAATCTTCATAACCAAGCATTGCTTTCAATATAGGATCGACGTAAATTGCATTCGTTTGTAATTCCCATTCCCAAATTCCCACATGACTTGCTTCAATGGCAAGAGCATAACGTTCTTGACTTTTGCGTAGATGCTCCTCTACTTGCTTGCGTTCAGCGATTTCTATTTGTGCTTGTTGATATAGTTCAGCTTGATGAATGGCAATGGCGCAATGGTCAGCAATTGATTTCAATAGAGATAGTTCATCTTCTGTCCATTCTCTTTTTTGATCGCACTGGCCTAGAATAATCCCACCTTGGTAAGTATCCTGATATAACAGCGGTGTAATCAAGACTGAAATCACTTGAAACTCGTCAATAAGATTTTTAACTTCTGAGTCTATAGTTGTATCGAATTTACTAATTTTTACTTGTTCTCCTCTAGCGAGTAATTCTGAATAATATTGATGAACATCGTAACAAAAACTAACTTGATTCTCACATTCAACTGTCGTGTTATTGAAGTGACAAAGATTAATGTTTTTCTGATAGTCTAGCCTGACAATTATACAATGACTAACTTGCAAAACCTCATGTAACTGCTCAACAGTATTTTGCATGACTTCATCCAGTAATAAAGTCTTACGCATTCCTTGAACAATGCGATTAATAATTGCTTCTTGTTGAGCTTGTTGTTGTAATTTGATAATGGCACGTTGCTGTTCTTTTTTCGTTCTAAATTCAGCGATAGCTCGCTCTAAAATAATTGATAAACTTAATAATTTATCTTTAAAAATATAATTATCAACCCCTGCTTTTAAACATTCAAAAGCTTCTTCTTCCTGTAAACAATCTGTGATTAAAATAACAGGAACTTCTTGTCCTAATTTTTGTAGTAATGTGAGTAGCTCGAAGATATCAAAATCGGCTAAATAGTAATCTGACAATATTGCATCATATACATTATCTTTAAGTAATCTTTGGTAATTTAGTTTACTGCCTGCAACATTATAGGTAAATTTTACACCATTAGACTTTAAGGTGTTGACTATGAGCGCTAAATCTTCCATCACATCTTCTACAATTAGCAAATTTAGTTCTTTGCTAGATTTTTGTATTTTTTGATACTCGATATGTTTTCGCTCCACCATATAAAAGCCACTTAAACAAAATCAGCTTAATTTATTATAATCCATGTTTTCTATAGGCTACAATATTAAATTAGTAGCTTTGGGGATAAGAGGATATAGCATTTTTTTGGCAAATAGTAAAGGTCTGAAAACTATTTGATTGCTGTTATTAGTCCAATAGTTTAGTAATATTTTGATTGAGCCTAATAAAATGAACTTTGATGATACTTCTATTTAAGTTATATATACCATTTTTGCCTTAGTTTGGATTGACGAATGTAATACTGCGCCACCAAATTTATGGTACACAAAAATTGCTATTGAACTATTAGTAATTAACTAACTGCATCTAGATTTTAAATTTGAAAAAACAAGAAAATGCTTGAAGGAACATTGAAGAAGGAGACAGGAGACAGGAGACAGGAGACAGGAGGAAAATTACATGGGGATAGTCTTCGACAAGTAATTTTGAACACCCCCGTTGACGGTGGGGTATTAAACCCACAAAGAAAATGATAAATGGTGGAGGTTAGATATATAGCAGGGAACAGGGGTGTAACCCCGCAGGGTGCGACAGACGCAAGCGGTCGGAACCAGGCGTTTTGCTCCGCAACATATAAAATGTAGTTGTGCGAAGCGCAAACGCCATGGGAATGCCGACAAGAGAGGGAATGCGCACTCGGTGTAAGGGAAGACAGGATCTGGGAACAGTGGGAAAAACATTTCCGGCGTTGGTGATTTGAGGTATGAAATAAGTAATTTAGGTAAATTAAGAGTCATTCAAAGATGGCAAAATTAGATATTGTCTTTACTTAATTGACCGAAAAGCACTTTCTTTCTCCTGACTTCTGACTCAGTCCTCCTGACTCCTAAGTAATTAAAATTAAATCATATACGCGCTTCAGCAACGCCACATTTCCCTGTCTGAGTTTGATCATCACTCTATGTCCTAACCTACCTGTCTATTAGACATCTGGTAAAAATCAAAAATAAAATCAATTCTCACACTAGATATATCAATTATTTCCCCTCCTGGGAGGGGGAGGGGCGAGGGGTAGGTTCCCTAATGCCTACAGCAAAGCTGCCTACTCCCTCTTTTCTGGAGATGTCTATTACTATAGATACATGATATAATAGACTTGTCGCTTTATAACTTAAAAAAAATCCCAAAAACCTTGTTCTGTAAGGATTGTAGCTATTGGATGGTAAAAATGCTGGGAATTATTGCTCTGTCTAGGTTAGAGTGATTTTTTTCCTTTATTTAGCGACAACTCTAATGTCTATAGAACCCCTGATCGTATCTTTGTCGGCGATTGAGTTTTTTGTCAGGAGTCAGGAGTCATGGGTCAGGAGTCAAGAGTTAGAGGGAAGGCATAAGGGAAAAAGGTGGCGTTGGTAATTGATGGGATGATTTATATTTTGGCGTAGCGCTCTGTAATCTACCCCGGTTAATCATTGGGGGATTGCCCCTACAAATTTCATCCTGTAATTTACCAACGCCAAAAAGGTTGAAAAATACTCCCCAACTCCCCAGATTCCCATCTTCCCATCTCTTTTTAAATAGATATCAAATGGGTTCTGTAAATAATATTCATAATTAGGCGTAAAATATCTGCTTCGGTTGGGAAGTAAAGTATTTGATTAAACATCTGAATCAAAAAACTGTTGCTGACAAATAAAAAAATGAATTTCCAGAGAATCATCACCATAATTATTATTAGTATTTTACCTCTAAAGACTATTAATATCAGAAACTTAATTATTAGTATCACTACCCTAATGCCACTAATAGCATCAGAAGTTGCTCTTAGCTTAACAGAATCAGAAATCAACAAAATAGCAGGAGAAATTACAGTTAGAATTGATGGACCAAACAGAGGAGGTTCAGGAGTAGTTGTCGAAAAACAAGGAGATACATATTATGTACTCACCAACTGGCACGTTGTCAATAAAGTAGGAGATTACCAAGTACGCACACCCGATGGAGAAATGCATCCAGTTTACTATAGTCTCATTAAACAAGTACCAAACGTAGATTTAGCGGTTGTGCCATTTACCAGTTCTCAAAATTACCCCGTTGCCGAAACAGGCGACCCAACTCAGTTAGTTCAGGGAAAAGCAGTTTTTGTGGGGGGATGGCCACGTTCTGGGAGTAACCTCCAACAACGAATTTTTCTGAGTACACCAGGGATAGTCAAAGGGCGTCAGCAACCTATCGGTGGTTATAGTTTACTTTATGATAATTTAGTCAGAGCAGGGATGAGTGGCGGACCAGTGCTAGATACAGAAGGTCATCTAGTCGCTATTAACGGTATTGTCAAGTTGCAAGAACACTCTGATGCGATCGTTTCTGGAGGAATAGAAATTAATACTTTTTTGCAGTGGCGACAACAGGTTTCGTTGCCAACCATTTCTCAACAACCTCAGACTGCTAAAACTACAACTACTCCAACAGAAGTAACAAACCCTGTTTCTACAAATATCTCTAAACAGGAAAATGGAAGCGAAACTGCTGTAAATTTTACTTTGGCAAAGGCAATTTCTAATGAAGTAGGTGGAATAGTTAATTCTGTAGTTGCTTTAAATTCCCATATTATCAGTGGTAGTAGTAACGGGATGATTTCAGTCAGGGATATTCAGAATGGCGAAGTCATAGCTACTTGGAAAGCGCACGCAGAATCAATAAATTCAGTGGCAGTAACTCCCAATGAAGAGTTAGTTATCAGTGGTAGTGATGACAAAACTATCAAAATTTGGAAACTACCCAAAAATAAAAATGTCACTGATATTACTCTGGTGCAGACTCTCACTGGACATAACGATGTGGTAGATGGAGTAGCGATCGCTCCTGATGGTGAAATGTTGGTAAGTGGGAGTTGGGATAGAACTATTAAAATTTGGAATTTAAGTACTGGAGAGTTGCTCCGAACCCTAGAAGGACATTCTGAGATAATCAATGCGATCGCTATTAGTCCTGACGGTCAATTTCTAGCTAGTGGTAGTAAAGATAATCAAATTAAATTATGGAACCTACAAACAGGTCAACTAATTCGTAATATAAATACTAATTCTGTATCAATTTTGTCTGTAGTTTTTAGTCCTGATAGTCAGATATTAGCTAGTAGTAGTAGTGATGGCACGATTAACATTTGGAACTTGCAGACAGATGAATTAATTCATAGTTTAAAAGAACATATAGATGGAGTATGGTCAATCGTTATTACTCCTAATGGTAAAACTTTAATTAGTAGTAGTTGGGATAAAACTATCAAGTTTTGGGAATTGAGTACAGGTAAATTAAAAGGTAGTTTAAACGGACACACCAGTTATATTAGTACAGTAGCAATTAGTCCTGATGGTCAAACAATAATTAGCGGTGGTTGGGACCGGAAGATTAATATTTGGAAAGTTCCTTAATTTCAGTCAAAATTAAGGGGTACATCTCAATTTTGAATAAAGCCAAAAATTTATAGCTTTTAGGGAACAGGGAACAGGGAACAGGGAACAGGGAACAGGGAACAGGGAACAGAGAATAAGAAAAAAATTTTTTTGCAAATATTGAGATGCACCCAAATCAAGTTTAGGTACTTAAAGAAGATAAGGTAATTCCCGATTTTTACAGAGAAATTTTGTAGTGGTAAAATTAAAATATTTAAGTTATGATTATTGATATATTATGTTGCTGTAAATAACGTTTACTAAAATCAAAAACTTTCAGAATAAGACTCCCATACAAATATATATAAAACAATATACAGATAGGGCACGGAAATAGACTGATAATAATCTTTAGACAGGGAAATGTTTTTCCTACTATTTCCTATTTCTTATTCCCTATTTCCTATTCCCTGACTTATGAAATCAACAATTTCATCCCCCTATTCCCTATTCCCTATTCCCTCTCTTGGTGCGCATTCCCTTGCGTCTGTCGCCGACGCGGGGTCGCACCGCTATTCCCTGACTTCTACAAGAAGTCTCATGAAAAAAGCCTCTAGGTACTGGATTATATCTCTGCTATTAGGCTTAATTATCTGGTTAGGATTACCAAATCCTAGCTATGCTGATAGTCAATCTATTAATGCCCAAACTATCCATGTTTTGAATCGTCTAAGTTTTGGTCCTAGACCAGGAGATATAGAACGAGTTAAATCAATGGGAATTAACAGTTATATTCAGTTTCAACTGCAACCAGAAAGCATTAGAGAACCTCAACAATTAACCAATCAACTGTCAACATTAACAACCTTAGATTTAAACCCAGTTGAACTCTATAATAAGTACGGCCCCCTACCTCCCAGAAAACAAAAAAAACAAACTCAAAAACAGAAACAAGCAAGAATTAATCGGATGAGAAAAATTCTGAATGAAGCCAGAAAAGCAAACTTCCTCAGAGCAATATCGAGTAATAGACAACTCCAAGAAGTAATGATTAATTTTTGGTTCAATCACTTCAATGTTTCTGTGACTAGAGGAAGACCAATTCGCGTCTGGATAGGTACCTATGAAAGAGATGCAATTAGACCTTATGCACTTGGTAACTTTCGGACTTTATTAGGAGCAACAGCTCATCATCCAGCCATGTTATTCTATTTAGATAATTGGCGAAATACTGCACCTGGAAGTAAAGGTGCTAATAACACATTTAAAGGTTTAAATGAAAATTATGCCCGCGAACTCATGGAACTTCATACTCTCGGAGTAGATGGAGGTTATACACAACAAGACATAGTAACCTTAGCAAAAATTTTTACTGGGTGGGGAATACAACGTCGCGGTGGGGATGGGAGTGGGTTTAAATTTTTTCCAGAACGCCATGATAATAGCGATAAAATATTCTTAGGAGTACCCATCAAAGGAGGTGGAATAGAAGAGGGAGAAAAAGCCTTAGATATTCTCGCAAAACATCCATCTACTGCCCGTTTTATTAGCTATAAATTAGCTCAATATTTTGTTGCAGATCGGCCTCCGGGAAGTCTAGTGAATCAATTAGCTCAAAGATTTCAAGCAACTAATGGTAACATTCGTTCTGTTTTAGAAACCTTGTTCAACAGTAGTGAATTCTGGAATGAAAACTACTACGACCGCAAATTTAAAACTCCCTATCAATATATTATTTCTGCAGCTAGAGCAACAGGAACTAATAAATTTAAATGGAACCAAATTGCTGGAATGTTATACCAATTAGGAATGCATATTTATGCTTGTGCCACCCCTGATGGTTATAAAAATACTAAAGAAGCATGGTTAAATCCTGATGCAATGATGCGTCGAATTAGCTTTGCCACAAATATCTCCCGTGGTCAGTTAAACGAAGGAAAACCTAGACCTATAGATCGTCAGCAACTTTCTGCAACTTTAGGAAATAATTTTTCTGCTCAAACTCAAGCAATAATCAAAAATAGCCCAAATGATTTACAAGCAGCTTTAATGTTAGGTAGTCCAGAAATGATGTACAAATAAATAGGGTTGGTAAATTAGTGTATGATATGAATCTTAATTCTTGAGGAGTCAGGAGTCAGGAGTCAGGAGTCAGGAGGAAAGAAAGAATAAGAAACCCTGAGTAGAAGGATAAAGTTTTTTGGTAGCGTAAAGCTCACGGAGTTCTATCGCGCTCTTATCCAGACATGATATTAGACATCTCTTCTAAAAGTAGGGAGTAGGAAATCTATCCCTTCCCATAAGTTTTAGAAGTATTGCAGGGTGAGGACCAACCTCTACTCCCAGCTATATAATACCATTTCTCACGCAAGAATGCTATGTATGATTGGGTGGGGAAGTGTGGGAAGTGTGGGAGGTGGGGGAGGGTTGAAAGTAGGAAAAATCTATACTAACCGACTAATAATTGTCAAAAAAAGACTTTGAATCTTGGTAAATATTTGACTGTTGAAGTAGAACTGAAGTATAGCATTACTTTCGGGAATTGGTATAATAAGTATTCAACTGGATTTAATATTAGAGGTAATATCAAATCAGTTTTATTGGACATAAAAAAATTTTCCAATCGCCATAACTATGCTCATCAAAGTAATTCTTTCTACTCCTGACTCGATCCTCCGGAGTTCCCCTCCTGGGAGGGGGAGGGGCGAGGGGTGGGTTGACTCCTAAAGACTTAACCATTCTAAAACTGTTTAACCGGATTTGATATAATATGAAAAGACGTAATTTTTTACAATTTGCTAGCTTACTATCAGCTTCAGGAATAATATCTGTTGGTAGTCATGGTTGGGTAGCAAAAGCATTAGCTCAAACCAACAACCGTAAACGATTAATAGTTATTTTTCTCCGAGGTGGAGTCGATGGATTAAATGTAGTTATTCCTCATCAGGAATACAATTATTACGATGCACGACCAAAAATAGCAATTCCTGCTCCAGGAGAACCAGAAGGAGCGATCGACTTAGACGGCAAATTTGGCTTACATCCCGCTCTAGCAAGTATCATACCCCTCTGGCAAAACCGCAGTTTAGCATTTGTTCACGCCTGCGGTTTAAACAACGACACTCGCTCCCATTTTGATGCTCAATATTATATGGAAACAGGTATTCCTGGTAATAAAAAAATACCCGATGGATGGATGAATCGTTTGTTAGCAAATCTCCCAAAAGATCAACCTACTCAAGCTGTAAATTTAGGAGATACACCACCTCGCATTCTCATGGGTGCAATGCCAGTTGCTAGTCTTCCCACGGGGAGAAAATCAACCCGTAGTTTACCCATAGACCGCCCCAAAATTTATGAAGCATTCGATCGCCTTTATAGCAGCAATGACGAACTTAGTAGAGTGTACCAAGAAGGCCGCCAAGCAAGAGATTTACTACTAGCTGACTTACAGGAAGAAATGGAAGCAGCTTCAGCGGGAGCACCACCTCCACAAGGTTTTGCTGCTGATGCCAAAAATTTAGCTCAAATTATGGTTGGTGATTCCAAAACACAGTTAGGGTTTCTCGCTCTGGGTAATTGGGATACTCATATTAACCAAGGAAGCAGTGAAGGTGCTTTAGCAAGAAGATTGAAACCTCTGGGGGAAGGTTTAGTTACTCTAGTTCAGGAGTTGGGTCCGCTTTACTCAGATACTGTGATTTTAGTAATGTCAGAATTTGGTCGCACGGTGAAAGAAAATGGTAATGGTGGCACCGATCATGGTCATGGTAACGTAATGTGGGTTTTAGGTGGTGGCGTGCGTGGCGGTCAGGTTTACGGACAATGGCCTGGTTTGGATGAGTCAGAATTGTTTGAGAAACGGGATTTAGCGGTGAAAACGGACTTCCGGAATGTGATTTCTAGTGTTTTAGAGCAGCATCTTGATATCGAGCGATCGCAAATAGCACGGATTTTTTCTGGTTATTCGTCTAATCAGCGTTTGGCTTTATTGTGAAATAAGAGGTTGTTTGTAAATAATTATGAAGTGTTTTCACCCCTGAAAAATTGGGTATTTCGGTAGTGCGTCAGTAAAGTGTGGGATAAGTAATTAAGTCGTTCCAACTCCAAGGAGCGATCGCTAACTCAGCTCTTTGCGCAGCAGTATTTTCTTTGCGACTATGAACCCAAATCCAATTAAAGTAGGCGATCGCCAACCTTACTGTTACCTCAGTTTGTTGCCAGAGCTTGCCAAATTTATTCTGGGGTGCGATGCCATCGACCGATCTGCTGTCTGATAATTCCATTTGTGCGTTCCAATTGCTGTGTATGGTCTTTACCAATAATGTGTTCTACTTCTGGGGGGAAGACTCGTTCATACCCTCCCCAATCATCAGTATGCCATTTTCTACAGCTAGTTTTCCCTTCTGTGTTGACGATCAATTCCTCAATGAACTGGTCAGTATGTTTACCTACTCTAGCACTCAGAATTAATCCACTGGATGAAGCTTGGGTCATGCCAACCCAACAATCCCCTTCTATCAATTCCTGATACTGGCACTGTTTTTGTTTTTTTGGACGAATGACCAAAATTCATCACTGCTGATTTGTGAGGTATTGATATTCTGGACATGAGCATTATGAATCATTTGTCCTTTTTCAGAGGCAGCTCTCACCAAACTAACTACCGTATTATAGGCCAAATTCACTGTTCGACTAATCCCTCTTAAACTACTGCCCTCAACGTGAGCCTGTAGAACCATGCGCATTTGTTCAGGTTGAATTTTTCTACGATAGTAGAGAGTGTCAAAAGTATCGGTGAAAGTTTGTAGGCATTCAGGACAATAATATCGTTGACTTCCTTTACTGGTCTTTCCATGTTTATGAGTTTTCTGATGGCCACATAGAGGACATTCCATGATAATAGAAAGTATTTAAGGACAACGATTATATTACCATTCCCACACTTTCTTGATGCACTACCGAATATTTTTAGGTTTGGGTTGAGTAAATGGTGTGGTTTGTGCTGAGGTAATAGGTGGTTTGGTTATTGAAGGTGTGAGAGAAGGAGTTGGTGTTTGAGAAGTTATTGGGGATGGAGATAAGAATTTGTGATTAATGAATTTCATGGCTGCGTAGCCATTGAGAATAATCCCTATTGTAATTAGGGTTATAGGTAGGGAAAAGCGCAGCCAAAGCCATAATTTTTGGATAAATTTCATTAATTTAGTTCTTTAGAATCAGCTATTTTCCAACGGTTATCTTCAAACTGTAAAGTCCAACGATATACACTTGTAGTATAGCCAGTTCGAGACCAATCGATTTGCCCTTGGGTACGAAGAGTTCTATCTTCGCTAACTCTTGCTTCTATAATTACTTGCTCCCCTTCACTAAAAAATACTCCTTGAGATTCTATTTGAATTGAGTCATCTTCATATGTGTATGTACTCCTACTGTCCATCAACCAGTTAAGTGTTCCGTTTATTCTGTCTAAATAGTCACCTGTTGCGTGCTGTCGAAGAATGGTACGATTAATACGCTTAAAAGGACTGCCAAAAACTTTTGGCTTATTATTAACCCATGACTCAATAACAGCGATCGCCTTTGACTCAGAAATTTTCCGACCACTACTTGTTGTTACAAAATCTGGGTGATTTAATTCGGGATGATCGTTAACAGTAATACGAACTCTTCCAGTAGTAGTTTTTTCCCCGTCATTAGCAGTTACTCTCAGGAAATCTCGACCCTTATAGTTTTGATTACTTTCATAGATAAGATTATTCGTTCCTGCCAAAGTGTTATTGATTCTTTCAATACTACCGTTGAGAGTAACCTTCTGTGTCTCATTATCTTTAATATTATCAGAGGGTAATCCTTCAGCTATATTAGTCTTAAGGATTAGATTTCCCCTGCTTACTTCTAGGGTAAGAGTAACGTTCTGATTATTATGATCGCTAACTGTAATACCACCGATGCCTAATTCTTCGTTTTCATTAGTAGTAAGTCGCGAACTCAGAACTCTAATAACTGGAGCAGGGTTAGCAACTTCAACTTTTATATCAATACTCTTACTCACAGGCTGAGAATTTTGAGCAACTGGTGGCCACATCACACTGTTTTTTACTCCGCTTCTGTCTTCACTTACAGCGATAGTCAGAGAGTCATCACCGCTAAATTTTTGCTTTCCCTTGTAGATAACAGCATCAGTATTAGTCAGAGTTGTATTGACTTGAGCAATAGTGCCACTGATAGTCACTTTTGAAGTCTGATTATTAGCAATATCATTGGTGCTGATACCATTCGCCACATTTTCTTTGACTGAAAGCGTGCCGTTTTCGACCCCCAAAGTTACAATTACTTTCTGACTATCAGAAGCATTGATGCTTATACTACCAATAGGTAAGTTAGTATTTTCTTTGACTGTTTGGGAATTAGGAGAATTTATAGCTATGGGATTGTTTTTATTGACAACCTGAATAGTTGGAGTAAGGCGACCTTTCTTCAAGCTGTTTCCACCATCACCATCAGTAACCTGAAACTCTACGGTGCGATCGCCATAGCTAGGATTTTCTGAAGTGTCTAATGAATAGGCAACTCTCCTTGCTACAGCTTGTACTCCTTCCCGTGTTGCTTTTTGATTAAAAGAAACTACTAAATCCTCTATTCCGTTACCACCTTGAAAACTGCCAATGACATTTCCTTCATAGGTAACATTACTACCTTTAATAATTTTACCTGAATTTTGACCCTGATTGAGGATACCAAGGCAGTCATTAGGTGTCCCATTTGCAGTTAGTTTCACGGTCAGCTTACCACCATTAAAGTTACGAGAGTAATTATCGCGAAGTTCGACAAATTCGGCCACAGGGACATAATTTTCGAGTGTTTCACAAATTGGTAATAGTGGTGGTGGAGTATCAGAAGATTTGTCTTCAGAATTAGGAATATTTTTTGATATATTGTAGAATATAAATCCTATGGCAGTAAGTGCAATTCCTATTCCCAAAGCTATCCACCATAGACGCTGACTTAGCTTTATTCCATTTTTTAACAGCTCTGAAATTGTTTTGAAATTGAGTTCATCATCACTATCTAGCTCAACGTTTTCCCACTTTTTCAACACATTATCCATTTCTGCTTGGGATAATTTGTTTTGGTTTAAAACTTCAGGTAATAAATCCTTAATAATTGTCCTATATTCTTTTTTATGGAAAGTGGCAATAAATGCTACAATTGGGGCTGTTGGAAAACTTGAATTTTCTTTTTCATCTGCTTCATTTTGTATATTCATTAATCTTTTCCTCCGATAACTTCGCAAAAGAAACTAAAGTTTGTAGTGCAACTTTTTTGGCGGTAGCATTTCCTTTTTTTACCCATTTGTACATTATATTTTCTACAGTAGTTACTTCATTTTTTTCTTCTATTTTTAGCAAAACAATCTCTTTTATATATACTTAATTTAGTTCTCTAATCAAGCTTTTTTGTTCTTTTTTACTGAAACTTGATACTAAACCTGATAGCCATTCTTCAATCCCTCCTAAATATTTATTTACTAATAATAAAATCGCAGTAATAACAGCTTCCCGTAATAGGATATGTTTATCCATGTCGAGAATTTCTTTCAAACGTGAACACGCATTTTGCAATAAGATGGGAAATATTTTCTCATCGTACTTAATTAGTCCGTAAGTTAATGCAACAGTCCTTAATAAGGCATCTTCCTTTGTTAGTAAATTATCTTCCTCTGTATTTATATCTTCATTGCCTTCTATTACCTCATATCTTGCCTCTGCTTCTTGATACCAAGTTTCGAGAATGTCTTTAACCTCTTGACGATTTTCTGGATAGTTGTAAGCATAGGTTAAACTTATAGCAACGGCATGATTTAGGCTTAAACCATACTTCTTATATAACCAATCTCTATGGTCTTGTACTATATCCTTGAGAAAAGCACGAGTTTGTTTTAGATGCAGTGGTACTACCTTAGATAAAGTACTATAACCAAAGTAAAGATGAACCAAACGTAGCCTACTTTTTGATAACTCTTTAAGCCAGTCATATAAATCGCCAGAAAGATTTTCATTCCTATGATACTCGTAAATAACATCACCAATAGTAACAGCTACAGTAGCTCCAATATAATCTTGAAAATCTATTCCTTTGTCGATATAGTATTTTTCCTGTTTCTGTTTTATAAATTTTTGTTTCGACAACTTTAAAGATATTAGAAACTCCTTCATATAAATCATTTTCCTGAAAATCGAAATAATTATATATAAGTTCTTCTAAATCAGAATAATCAAGAGCCATAAGAGAAGGGTCTAGTTTCCGCCAAGCTTCTGTAAATACTTTTTCTAAGGCAGTAAATAACTGGTCTTCAAACATACCGTTGAAGAAGCTGATTCCCAATGCCATAAGTTTCTGGCGATCGCTCAAAATATTTTGGAATAAATCCCTAATAAAAGCATCACTTCTGGACTCTTTAATTAGATAGTTAATATTTATATCTGTCGGTGTTTCTTCTGATTTTTTGTTTTTTATATCAAGGATTTTTCTATCAAATAGTTTGACAAACCGGAGAATATTTCCAAAATTACCTAATTTTTCGGCAATTAATTTAAGTTTTTGAGCATCATTTTTTAAATATTTATTTAGTAGTTCTAATTTGAGATTTTCTCCGAGTTTCTTTTCAAGCTCATTGACTAAAATATTCTGACCATAAATTTCTTGAGGGTTTAGATTGGGATTAAAGAAAATTTGGGCATTATCGTTTAAATGCCAACTAGAAAAACTTCTATTTGTGCTAAATAAAACCCAATGTTCAAGTGATGGAATAACCTCAGAAAAAATATGTTGTAAGCTACAATTAATGTCTTTAGGTTCAATATCAGTAAAAACAAAAATGGTAGGAGATTTTCTGTTTCGGAGTTCTAGTTCTAAATCAATAATTTGTTGACTGGAGCTATGTCTCCAAAATTTGATAGATATATCAGTCTTTTGAGGATTAGTTTTGTCAGAATCAGTTTTTTGGGAATCTTTAGTCACAAGATAAGCAAGCTGCAAGATTAATTCATTTTTATTAATTCCTCCCAGTTCACCCCCTAAAACTAACATGCTGTGTTCTTTCAGTTGATCAAGGAAATCTGGTTGAATTTCTGGTAATTGTTGAATCTGGGATTCTAAATCTTCAAAACTTATCTCGTCAAAATGAGTTTCTCCAACAAAAAAGTTGCGATCGCCGACTTGAATGTCTTGGCCTTCAATTTTGCCAACAACATTTTTAGCTGTAACAGTATTAGACATCTCCATAAATTAGATTTTAGTATTGATTTCACAAAGGTTTAAACCTCATTTTTAGAGGTGTCTGTTAATTAAATTCTCACTAATACTGGCATTCAACAACTGACGAAAGTTTTCCAAGGCAGTATACTAATACTAACCTTTAGTAATTAGTTCTATAATTTCTCAGGACTTACGCATGAGGTAGGAAAAACTAGGGTTTGAGATTGCTTCCCTGTCGTTCGCTTCGGACGCAAATACGTTGCAGGTGCGTAAGTCCTAATTTCTTTAATTTTTTCTATATCATCACAAAAAGATTCAAGGAATTTTATGTCTTGGATTCGGATTGCCCAACAACTCTATTACAAAAGTTGTGTAGGCTACTTTGTCTCGTGGCGATCGCCAACTTGAATATGGTCACCCTTAATTTGCCCAACTATATTGCTCTTTTCACCCTTAATTTCCCCTATTACTATTTCTGCTCCTTGTGACGACTGTTTTGATTTAGTTTCTCTAAATATTTTCAATAGTTTGCTAATCTCACTATCGTCCTCTAAATTGTCAATAGTCACAAAATGAATGTCTTTTAAGTAACCAGGAATATTATTGGGACTTGCTCCAGGTAAAACTACAGGAACAATTTTAGGACTTTTATTTTCGCTACTCATATAAAGTCCATATAAATAGCTTATTTCTTTCTCTTGCCAAGGTCCTAGACCACTTATTCCCAGAAAAATGAAAGCCATTTCAGTCTTATTCAGAGTTTGGTAAAGTTTTCTTTGCCAATCGTCTCCACCTTTAAATTGTCCTTCATCAATCCAAGGTACAATACCTCCGTTTTCCAACTTTTCCGCTATTACTCTAATACTGTCTTTATCAGAACTATTATGAGAAAGAAAAACATCAAATTCTTTTTGTTCAGTCATTTATAAACTCCTTTTTTTCAATTTTCTACACCAGCAACTTGAGCCAGAGCTTGAGCATACTTACTTAGCTCCTTTCCCAAAACCTCTAGTTCCTTTCGCAATTCAGTCTCTTCTAACCACTGCTTCTCATGTTCTTTAGAACTAACGCCATCGGGTCTCTGAGTTTCCCAAACCTCCAAAGTAGGATGCCATTTAGTTAAAAAAGGTCGTAGTCCTTGGTTGAGAACAGCGATCGCGATACCACCCACTGAATTACATGAAGCACCCACGCCTAGACCTGCTTCTTTCAAAATTTCACGAGTGGTTTCAAATAAACTATAGAGAGAGTCTAAAGCTTCTCTAAAAATGCCCTCCTCTTGCCCTAATGGTTGTACCGAAATGCGTGTCACCAGCTCAACATAGAGTGACCAAGCCGCATGACGTTCTGTTTGGTCTGCCTCCCACTCAGCAGACCCCAGGCCAAAAGGAAGACTCACCGACACTTTTTCAGGACTTACGCAAAGACACTATATGTAGCGTATGCCAAATAGAGCGATCGCCTGAACAAAAACATTATTATAACTAATAGAAAATATAAGCTAATATAATTAATTCTAGCTCTATGATATGTGGCT
>NZ_JAAHGU010000129.1:0-3658 GCF_010692685.1 Okeania sp. SIO2F5
ATGTATACTGGATAAACTATTAATATTTGTGTCTAATGATGACATCGAATCATAATTATACACGCATCATTCATCCAGACACGCTCATCATAGATTATAGTGCTGGCCTTCTGATGCGTTTAGGTAACTATAGTTTAATTCAATCATATCTGGTGTTAGTTAAGGATGGTCAAATTATTTAAACTTTAGCTATAAAACTACTATTTTACAAATATTATATTACGCGTAGCATAATGTAGAATGTGCTGAAATGAAACTAACGATTCAAAAAGACTATACTACGATACTATAATAATTTTGAGTTATATCATGTCCGGTTAAACAGTTATAAATAGAGGACTCAGGAGTCAGGAGTCAGGAGTCAGGAGTCAGTAGTAGAAGGAGGGAAGAGGAGAAGGAGAAGAAAGTTTTTTTTGATCACTAATTATCTGGACATGATATTAATGCCTAAAGTGGCTGATTGCTTAGGTTAGGTATGATTTTAATTAGAAGTTAGACTATAAGTTGACTATTTAGTTTCTGAGTTGCCACTGAATATGTGACAAAAAATTGATGTAACTCGGCAAAACATTTTGATTATCCGATAAATATTTTATATACATACGAAATATAACGTAGACAAATATTAAACTTAGATAAGTTTAAAGTCTAATCGGCTATTTAGGCTTTAAAAAATTTATCTCTTTATTTTGGTCATTCCCTAAATTATTGTACATTTAAATTGTGAATTATATAGCAATAGACAGGTAGGTGAGGACATAGACTCATAATGCTCCGAATCAGGGGAAATATTTTTCCCACTGTTCTTTCACAGGAGTGCGCGTTCCCTCTCTTGGTCAGCGTTCCCATGGCGAGAATACCTTGCCTGTTACAGAGGACTTAAAGCTTTTTCCTACGGAATTCTGCGCAGCATTTTTGCGCAGCAAAACGCCGACGCGGGGTCGCACCACTGTTCCCTGCTATAGATATTAACTTTAAAAATAGTAATAGTAGCTGGAAATATCTTATTTGTTATTTTTACTATTTTCAAAATAAGTGTATATTAGCTTAACAGAGAATATAAAATCTAAATGCGTCTTAGCTTAATCATTAAGCTTCACTCGATTTTCAAACACCAAAAAAAGCTCTACTGAATTAGACAGCTATTATGAGCTACTGTATTAATCCTAATTGCTTCTACCCAGAAAATCAGAATAATCCTTTATATTGTACAGCTTGTGGCTCCAAATTATTAATTGAAGGACAATATCAAGCTGTCAAAAAACTTAGGGTTCTTGACTGGGGAACTATTTATGAAGTTAAAAGAGAAGAAACCACAGAAATTCTCAAAGTATTACATATAAATAGTCCTGAATCTGTCTCTCAATTTCAACAACAAGCCAAAATATTAGCGCAACTGAATCATCCTGGAATTCCTCAAGTCAAACCTGGTAGTTATTTTACATTTATACCGAGAAACAGTAATCAAAAATTACACTGTTTAGTTAGAGAAAAAGTTCCTGGAGAAAATCTACAAACTTGGTTGGGAAAAAACAATTTACCCATTAATCAAGAATTAGCTGTTGAATGGTTAAATCAACTCATAGAAATCTTAGACTTATTACACGAAAAACAATTTTTCTATCAAAATATTCAACCTAGTAATATTATTCTCCGTCCCAATGGGCAATTAACATTAACTAATTTTTCTCTAGAGCTACAGTCTGTACAATCTGATTTTGTGGCTCTCGGATATATGTTTATTTACTTGTTAACTGGTCAGCCTGCATCTACATTTTTAAATTCTGATACTAAGACCTTAAATTGGCGAGATAAAGTTTCTCAAATATCCCCAAAATTAGTAGATTTTATTGATGACTTAATTTCACAACAACATCCAGAAAATTATCAGACTATTCTACATCAGTGGAGACAGATAAAAGATGATTTATCTCAATCTTTGATACAAAAAAAATATCATCCATTAAAAAGCAAATTCTTATTAGGTAGTGCAATTTTACTTCTGGGGATTGGCGCTACTCAAATTATTAGTCATTTGCCAAAACAATTTAATTCCGGTTTATTTTCTCCAGAGCGGTCAAAGGAAATTAAATCTGATAATCTAGAGAAATTTTTATCTAAAAATCAAGGCAAATTTCTAGTAGGTGGAATAATTTTCATCCTCGCTATAGGAGGCAGTCATTTTGTTGGTTATTTTCGGATTCATCCCAAATATTTAAAGTTAAGTCTGCCCAATGGAGTTTCCTTAGAAGAAACTTTTAATACAGATTCAGAAAGAGTTTATTCTGTAGTTATTAGTCAAGACGGTCAAATTTTAGCTTGTGGTAATGGTAATGGTACTATTCAAGTTTGGAATTTAGAAACAAGAGAAGAATTAGGTATAATTGAAGGCCATACTAATGATGTAGTAGCGATCGCTCTCAGCCAAGATGGAAATATATTAGCTAGTGGTAGTTATGATGGGACGATAAAAATTTGGCATTTAGCAACCGAAACAGAACTAACTTTGCAAAGTCATTTTATGCGAGTTACTTCTATTGCTATTAGTCCTGATGGAGAAAAATTAGTGAGTGGCAGTAGCGATGATTCCATCAAAATTTGGCATATACCTACAGGTAAAATGCTACATACTTTTCGCGGTCATTCTGACAGTATTTATGCAGTTGATATTAGTTCGAATGGGAAAATATTAGTCACAGGAAGTCAGAATAATATTAAAACTTGGAATCTGGAAACTGGAACAGAAATTTACACATTAGTCGGTCATCATGGCAGAATTTTATCTGTGACTGTCAGTCCTGATGGCGACAAAATAGCAAGTGGTAGTAGCGATAAAAATATTAAAATTTGGCAACTAGAAACAGGAAAAATTTTACGCACTTTACGCGGTCATACTAATGATGTTAATTCTGTAGTTATTAGCCCAGATAGTCAAACTTTAGTTAGTGCAAGTAGCGACCATACTATCAAAATTTGGCATCTAGAAACAGGGAAACTTTTACGCACTATAAAAGGGCATTCTCGATGGGTTAATTCCGTTGCATTTAGTTCTGATGGAGAAATTTTAGCTAGTGGTAGTTTCGATCAAACTGTTAAGCTTTGGAAATTGGGATAAGAAGGAAGAAGGAAGAAGGAAGAAAAAATACCGAAGTTGGCTTTAGTTATCTACAATAGAAGCAAAAATAGCCTTGTCTGAGTTTTCAGTTTTTGAGATGTCAAATACAGTTATGACTACTGCTATAAATCAAGAAGTGAGGAGTAGGGAGTATTCAATAATTAATAATTGATAATTACCTCTCCCTAAAAGCAATGAAGATTGACTGAAAGGAAAATTTTTTCTTATTTCTCTTTGAAAGGAGAGGCTTTAAACTTTAATTATTCGGTAAGATTTGCCTTGTATAGTTTTTTCATCAATTGTCCACATTTTATATTAGATATTACCTTCAAAAACTAAGTTTTAAGGATTAACTAAATTATGTTTTTTCCTGATTTCCATTGGTAGACAGAAGTTGGCTTTAGTTATCTAGGCGATTAGTTATCTACAACAGAAGGAAAAATAGTGTTGTCTGAGTTTTTAGCTTTTGAGATGTCAAATACAGTTATGGCAACTGCTATAAATCAAGGAGTAAGGAGTGAGGAGTAGGGAGATTTGCCTTGT
>NZ_JAAHGU010000129.1:3758-20728 GCF_010692685.1 Okeania sp. SIO2F5
TTAGTTATCTACAACAGAAGGAAAAATAGTGTTGTCTGAGTTTTTAGCTTTTGAGATGTCAAATACAGTTATGGCAACTGCTATAAATCAAGGAGTAAGGAGTGAGGAGTAGGGAGATTTGCCTTGTATAGTTTTTTCATCAATTATCCATATTTGATATTAGCTATTACCTTCAAAAACTAAGTTTTAAGGATTAACTAAATTATGTTTTGTCCTGATTTATATTGCCAGACCGAAGTTGGAATAAGACTTTAGTTATCTACAACAGAAGGAAAAATAGTGTTGTCTGAGTTTTTAGCTTTTGAGATGTCAAATACAGTTATGGCAACTGCTATAAATCAAGGAGTAAGGAGTGAGGAGTAGGGAGATTTGCCTTGTATAGTTTTTTCATCAATTATCCATATTTGATATTAGCTATTACCTTCAAAAACTAAGTTTTAAGGATTAACTAAATTATGTTTTGTCCTGATTTATATTGCCAGACCGAAGTTGGAATAAGACTTTAGTTATCTACAATAGAAAGAAAAATAGCGTTGTCTGAGTTTTCCGCTTTTGAGATGTCAAATATCAAATACAGTATATAACTTAATTTAGACAAGTTCCAGAAAAAATAAAATAGTTGAAAGCGTATTGTTAGAAAATAAAATTAGTAAAACTATTATGAATTGGCTGCAATCATTCTTACATTGATGTCTCAATCGCAATAAACACCGTGTCCCGCATATAGAAAATCTATAGTTTCTATAGAACCCCTAACCGTATCTTTTTCAAGCTAAATTAGCTTCTGAAGTAGCTAATATCTTGAGCAATTTAGGTCTAGGTAATAGCCTTTAGTAACTATTTATGCCAATAATGATTAAACCAAGAAACTGTAAGGCTTATGATTAGGTCAGGAGATCCCAAATGGGTTCTATATACAAAATTCTGTAAACAAGGAGCTTGATTTGCATTGATAATACAGCGGTGCTAAATGGAACTAAATCAACTTTTTTCTAAGGTTTAGATTCAAGTTTTTGAGCTACTTTAACTAGGATTTAATACTTGTTTCATCCAACTTACGAAAAATGGACTTAAAACTCCACTCAAAAATGCTAAGGAGTAATAATTTTTTTTCTGTCGTAACCAATAATTGTGTATTCGTGCATATCTATAATTTTATAAATCAAAATAACTAAACCGATGGTAGCTTCTAATCTATAATTTGTCCTGGCAGCCAATCTTCATCAAGTATTTGTTCGAGAGTATAAGGGTTAATTTCTGGTAATTTCAGTTCCGATTTAACTTGAGCAATTTTTCTGGCTTTACCATAAAGATAATCTAATCTATTAACTAAATAATTCCGTAAATTTGTTGTGAGTTTTAGTTCCAACTGAGTTCGAAATGTTAAAATTTCTGTCTGCCAATGTCTAGAATTATCATCTCTTTCCTTTTCCCAATATTGATAAAATAGAAGATGTTGAATAATTAAAATCACGAAACTTTCAACCGTGCTTTTTTAACTTCTACCCAAGGCTTCTAACTCTGCAATTAAATTATCATAATCTATGCTCTCTAATTGACAATTATTTAGCAGTTTAATTATCTTTTCTAAGCACTCAAAATAATCATCCTCATAAAATAATTTTAAATCAGTAACTTGATTTTCATATTTGATTTTTGTATCTTATAAACTCCCGCTAAACTATTAAAAAACGTCTAACGGGAGAACTCATAAAATGTAAGTATTTCCTGCGGAATGCTGCGGAAACAGCTATTATATCTCAGCTCTCATAAGGAGGTTTCAATTAATATAGCCAGCTTTTGTAGTAAGATTTAATTCCGACTCAATTATTAAAGCTTTTATCTAAAACTAAAACCAATAGCTGATAGCTGATGGCTGACTACTGAATGCTTAACATAAAATTCTAGATTAACTTAACAGCACGCAAGCCAAACATTAAAACTGTAGCTACACCTAAACCACCAACAAACAATACAACGAAAGCAATAATTCCATCAACAGTCATTAACTTTTCTCCAAAATGGCGAATAATATAAAATTAAGTCTAATATTTAATGTTCAAAATAGCAAAGTCTGAAATTATCCATGGCATCCATCACCGTTCAACTACCCTCCAAATCTTATGAAATAGCGATCGCCCCTGGCAACCTCGACAAACTTGGCCAAAAAATGCAACCCCTCAACTTGGGCAAAAAGGTCTTGCTGGTCTCCAACCCAGAAATATTTGGTCATTATGGCTCAAGAGCGATCGCTTCTCTCCAACAAGCGGGTTTTGATGTTTCTCACTGCACCCTCCCTGCTGGAGAACAATACAAAAACTTTCAAACCCTAAATAATATTTACGATGCAGCTTTAGCACACCGTATGGAACGGTCTTCGACAATGGTCGCCCTGGGTGGTGGGGTAGTTGGGGATATGACTGGGTTTGCAGCAGCGACTTGGTTGCGAGGTTTGAATGTAGTGCAGGTTCCCACCTCTCTATTAGCAATGGTGGATGCTGCTATTGGGGGAAAAACGGGAGTCAATCATCCCCAAGGTAAAAATCTCATCGGCGCTTTCCACCAACCACGTCTCGTATTAATTGACCCGGAAGTATTGAAAACTTTACCTGTGCGTGAGTTTCGGGGTGGAATGGCAGAAGTTATTAAATATGGAACTATCTGGGATGCGGAATTATTTGCCAAGATGGAGAATAGTCAGAAGCTTGATGAAATTAATCATCTCACCCCAGGGTTATTAGAGGAAATCTTGATTAGGTCTTGCCAAAGTAAGGCTGATGTGGTAGAGAAAGATGAAAAAGAATCGGGATTAAGGGCAATTTTGAATTACGGTCATACTATCGGTCATGCTGTGGAAAGTTTGACTGGTTATACTATGGTGACTCATGGTGAAGCAGTAGCTATTGGGATGGTGGCTGCGAGTCGGTTGGCGGTAGAGTTGGGGATGTGGGATGAACAGAGCGATCGCCGTCAGTTAGCTTTGATTGAAAAAGCTAGTTTACCGACGAGGTTGCCGAGTGGGTTGGATATTGAGGAAATTTTGGTTTCTTTGCAGACGGATAAAAAGGTTAAAGCGGGTAAAGTTAGGTTTGTGTTACCGACTGGGGTGGGTGTGGTCAAGATTACAGACCAGGTTAATGCAGATGTATTAAGGGGAGTCTTGGCAGAAATTAATTAAAGAAAAAGTCAGAATTCATAATAGTTTGATGAAATTTACTTGCTGTAGTTATTTTACGTTTAGTTTTACCAAATAATTAAGGTAAAATGCATCTCCTTTCAAGGAGAAACAAGAAAAATTTTTCCTTTGAGTCAATCCTATCCGTTTTCAAAGAGAGGTAATTATTAATTATTAATTATTAATTGTTTAACTACCTACTTAATCATCACTTTCATTATGAGTAAGTTTTGGTTTTTACCATTAAATAAAATCATACGATTTTAACTCTAAATCGTACAGATATAAAATCACATTATCAAAATAATATGGGTCGCGCAACCCCGCCTTTTAAGGCGAAATATTTTTGGAGCTTTGCTCAGATTCCCGTTACAAAAATGACTTCTGAGTTCTGAGTTCTGACTTCTGACTTTGTTAAGTCTATCCCAATTATGCTGGAATTATTATTTGTCTATACGAGCATTATTGGGAAAATTTTGCTCATTGTATTCATAAAGTTATTAGCGGATTTGAGATATTCAAAGGAGAGTTAATTCGTGTCATATCATGTATCGTAAGCATTCAGCCGTCAGCTATCAGCCATCAGCTATTGCTTATTTTTAGTTATAGATAAAAGCTTTACTCATTGAATGAGAATTAAATTTTACGCCTAAAAGCTGCCTTTAAATCTATATATTAAAATCCCCTCATAAGAGCTAAGAGCTGACAGCTAATAGCTGTTTCGCAGCATTCCGCAGGAAATGCTTACCATGTATCTTTGAATACCCACCATAAAAATTTTAAGCAGCAGGGAACAGGGAACAGGGAGCAGTGGAGAAATTTATCAGAGAAAATATTTTATTATGGCTAATTAATAATACTTGCTCGATATCAATAATATTTTTTCATAGATTAAAATTACAGTAAATTATCCCCACAGCAAAACTTTATTCTATGATTAGTGGTTGACGAACTTTTCAGTTCGGAAAATGCTACCTATATTTGCTTTTATTTATTATAAACAAATGTTATTTTACAAATTAAGTAAATTATTTAAAAAAGGATAAATTAGAATGCACTACATTGAACACTCTGTTGGGGAATTAGTAGTAACTCAACGCCATTCTGACGGCTATATCAACGCAACTAAATTAGCGAGAGCATACAAAAATAAAACAGGAAAGTATAAAAACCCCAATAGCTGGTTTGAAAAGGATAGAACAAATGAATACATAGAGCTTTTGTCTGATAAAACAAGAGTTGAGGTTTATCATCTTGTGGAAAAAAAAGGAGAAGGTAAAAATCAACAAGTTTGGATTCATCCTAAGCTTGCTGTTTCTTTTGCGATGTGGCTTTCACCTGAATTTGAAATGATGGTGTCTGAATGGGTCGAGCAATGGCTTTTCACAAATCAAAAACCTGCTATTCAGGAACCTATAAAATTGCACCCTTACCAACGTGTTTGGTACGAACGCTTAAGGTTGTTTGAAGAGAAAACTAAACTACCAAAAGGTAGATGGTGTGTTTTTGAAGAAGTTGGTAAATTAATGAGGAATTTGGAATCTAACAATGTCTCTTTACATGATAGAGCAACTATTGACATTTCGGTTGGTAGAACTTGGTGTCATTGGCTAAAACAGAACGGATATGAAACAGATTTTGAACAGTATATTCACCATTATCCAGATAAAAGAGGTGAACAGCTTGCTAATATTTATCCCTATAAATTACTGGGAGAATTTCATCAGTGGCTAGAAGAAGCTTACATCCCTGAAAAATTTCCTGAATATGTCAGAAAATTTGTTACTTCAGAAGAATGCAAGTTAATTTCAGAAGCTATTGGTTATGAAATTAAACCAGTTTTCAAAAGACTTAAAGCAAAGATTTAATCTCACAAATAGTGAATGTTTATGTTTGCTTAATTTGCGCTCAGGTGGAATAGATATTTTGGTGTTATCTTAATTATAAAATTATTTTGAGATTAGGATTTACAAGTTCTACAGACTTAAATAATTCTACTTATTACTATAGTAATTTTTCCTGCTAGCAGTGTACTTGACTGAAATGAAACTCGCTATAATACCCCCTATTTTACGAAACAATTAATCATAACAAGTATTTTCAATGATATAAATTAAAATGCCAAACAGAGATTCCAAATTCCCAATAAAATGCTCACCCGCTTCAATTTCCACTTGATTTTCTGTCAACCTTAAAAACTTCCAATTACTCCCTGTTGTCACAATTCCATAAATACAAGAAATTTGATGATTTTTCTGTCGATTAAACAATTGAGCAGCCACCATTTCTGCAATACACTGAGCTATTCCAGATTTAATATTATCGTTTTTTGCCTCAACAATTGTCACCACAGGAGCAGTTACTTCTAACTGTTTGGGTGAATAACTAATTATAAAATCACATCTTCCCGTTAATCCCTTACTTTTATCCACATTAAATTCTGTGCCAGAAAATAAACTAATTTGGCGGTTAAAGTATTTTCTGAGTTCCACAATAATTGGAGAAATAATCAATTCTGTTTGCGGAGCATTCCGTCAGGAAACGAGCTTTTTCTGTATCAATTTCTAATGCCAAAGGAATATTTTCAGCCAAAATTTCTCTCAATAAGGCACTAGGATTTACAGATTTTATAGACTTGAATAATTCAACTCGTTCCTGAAGTATCAAATTAAATTAAAACTCTAATTGTGAGAGAGTAAATTCCCTGTAATACATATTATAAGAGGGAAAGAAGAATTCATTAATTGATAATTGATAATGGATAATTGATAATTACTTCTGGTTAAAACCGTTCTTGATTGAATATAAGGAAATATCCTAGCACTTTTTTTCCCCTTAAAAGAGGAGGCTTTAAACCAGAATTATTTAATTATTAATTATTTGGTAATACCAAATTGATAAATTTTTGCTACAAATAGCTAGGATATTTCTGATGATTTTAATAGTTTTGTGGAATGGGCATCTTGCCCGTTCCTGTTCTTTATATTTTCCCGTTCTTTATATTTTCGGATGGGCAGGATACCCACCCCACTTATATTCATCCCTTAATTCAGCAACACCTATTATTTTTGACAACTGATAACTGACAACTGAAATGACAATTCCTGAAATATTCGGTTTTGAATCACTACTTTCCTACCTTATAAAAATTAATCCGTCAATGGCTATGATTACTTAAGCACTTCTACTTATCTAAAATTTGTTTTTTTCAAGTTATCCAACCAGACAAACAATGTGAATATTGGAGGTGATATTAACGTAAATACTAAGTTGTAGCTTGATTAAATAGAGGATTTTTTACTTTTAGCTACAAGAATAACATCATATACTATGTACAAATTATGATACCAAATCGCTGAAACAACGCAAGTGCGTGAAATATTTTGTAATAATTTGGGGAAAATCGTATCTTGTTTGATTAAAATAAATAATTTTAATTACTGACGCGATAAGTTAAATCTATAGTTTATCCCTCTTGTCTAATTTTTAATTTGAAACTACTTTTGGATAATTAGCGATCGCATTCCTGACAAAAAAGAGAATATTGCCTGAAATTCTTGTAGAGATGTTCCATGGAGCATCCCTACATTATTACTTATATAGAACCCCTGAGTGGGAGCTTTGCACGCGGTATATGCTTTTGGTTGCAGTCCTCAGTCATCATAAGTTGTGGAAATTCAGGAACGAGAATAGGGGAAAAAGCTAATGCGACCCCGCGCCACCCGATAACGTAAGTAGGTAGAAAAATTCTCTCATCTCCCCATCTCCCCAAATTCCCCTCCACCGGAGGGGTTAGGGGTGGGTCCCCATCCCCCCATCTCCTCCTCTATTTTTAAATAGATACCAAATGGGTTCTATATATTGCCTATTGACAATTTCAACAATCACTGGCTTCCTGACTCACTGACGCATTCGCCTCAGTCGCTTGCCACAACTTAAAAAGTAACAATTCAATCCGATCGCTCAACGCAGTAATAAAAATTCCATTCTCATATTCTGGATCTACTGTTATCCAAGTTCCTCCTAAACTAACTTCCACAAACTCATCATCAGCAACACAAAGGGCAATATCATCTCCACCCTCTTTTTGCACAGCCATCTCCAACATCGACAACTCAGGTAAATTTACAGGTAGCAAAAAAGCTGCAGAACTTGGTTCAACTACAATTTTTTGACCAACTCGCATAGCCAAGATTACCCGCAGTGCTATCAACTGTTCGGGAGATTGAGCCAAACGCTCCATATAAAAGCCAGATTCAGTATAAGTTAACTTTAGCATTCCCGGTGGTCTCTCCTTTTTTAATTGGAAGAGCTTCGGATGTTATTGAGTAATTACAGCAGTTTTCTAGTGCATGAGGTACAAAGTTTTATTGCTCTAGGCAACAAGCAACAGGCAACAGGCAACAGGGAATATAGGAATAAATAAATCTTATAACTGTACCTCACTACCCTCAAAAGTACTGTAATCTATAACTCAAAACTCAAAACTCTTTGCAGTTATTGAAATTAGTTTTGTTAGCAACATCTGGCGCAAATACCGTTTCACGGAAGTTAAAAGTCAAAAGTCAAAATACCGTTTCACGGAAGTCAAAAGTCAAAAGTCAAAAGTAAGATTTTATAGACTCCAAACTTTGCTGCCACAGTAATTTCAGGAAATTATTTCACTTATGTAATTTGAAACTATTTTTGACATCTTTAAAGTGAAAGTGAACTGATATAGGATATTATTTTGACTATTTTCTGCTCAAAATAACGACATCAAAATTTAGCTCTAGTTACTTCCTAGAACTAACGAAACTTATAGACAACTTTTTAGGTCTGCTTCAGTAAAAAAATAAGAGCTTCTAAACCTCGTGTTGTCGTTCGCGCCAGAACTGTTCAGCAAATGCAATAGTCGGATGTATTGGTGTTTTCGGTTGGTGTGATAATTTCATCCCTGCTTCAGCAGGAGTACGATTACCTTTCATTGCATTGCACCTTTCGCAAGCCGTAACTACATTATCCCAACTATGTTTACCACCCCTAGACCGAGGAATAACATGATCTAAGGTGAGACGTTTAGTAGCCCCGCAATATTGGCAACGATGATGATCCCTCTTTAACACTTCCCTGCGGTTGACTGGAGGAACTTTCCACACCCGTTCTTGGGAGGCCATCGTTAGGCGAATTTGTTCCGGCACATATAAGACCAAACTAGGAGAACGCACAGCCCAGCCACTACCATTATCAAAATTTAGAGGTTCAGCTTTGCCAGTCACCAGCAGAGCGATCGCCCGCTTGATATTTACGCGGGTCATGGGTAAGTAGTTCTGAGAAAATACGACTACAGATTGGTTTAATACTTGAGTCATGCTGGTCACTGCTTTACCTCCTAAATTTAAAATTTTAGATTTTTTATAGCAACTGGTTTTTCAATTAATTAGCTATTAGCACTTCAGCACTTCAGTACTTCAGCCTAAAAATTTGTGAATATAATTAGGTATCTGTTTACGGAGCAGTCTGCGCCAAGCTGACCGCTGATTGCTGAACTACTGAAATGCTTAATGCTTTTTAATTGTCCGAATTCAAAAATTAATTTTATTTTTATATTTCCCGGTCCTATTTAAAACTAACAACCCCTGCTTCTACTTATTCGGAAGCGGGGGCTAGAAAAAAGATTTTTATACCTTTTAGTCTGACTTATGTACAGATTTTTTTGGTCTGTACCTCCCGCTTCTGAGAAATTGATTTGACCTAATGTTTGGCCCTTCAATCTGAAAAATATGATTAAATTTTTCGAGTAGCTCCAAACCTCCATAATCAATGCCAAAGTCATTTCCATTACATAATATTTCTCCCAACATCAGCCATGAAATAGTCCTACAACCTTCAAATAGGTTGTTTTCTGACAGAGGGATGGCTTGAATAAATGAATAGTTCACAGGAAGGCTCTCAAAAAGTTGGGTTTCAAATCTAACCTTTTTTATACTACACTAATATTACAGAGATGTCTACCTAAAAATTAAGGAGAAAAAAAATCATGTACACAATTCCTAGAACTTCAACTACTGATATGGAAGTTACTAGCATCCGTTTGGAAAGGGAGTTAAAGGATAGGTTGAAAAGACTGGCTAATAATAAGGGCTATCAAGCTTTGATTCGAGATATCCTCTGGAACTATGTCCAGCAAAAGTCTGGAGATTATCGGCCACAGTTTTCCCATTCGGATATTCGAGCTAGTCTTCCTGCAACGGCCCAACAGGAGGAACGATGTGTGCTTACTGGCAAAGTGATACGAGCAAATGAATCGATGTTATTAGGACTTACGAATAATGGTGATATGGTGCCCCTCAGTATAGATAGTATGGATGATTAACTAAATTTTATATTGGTGATGGGCGATGGGCAATTGAGAAGTATAAAAGATGACGATGCCCAAATTTATTTATTTGTCTGTTTGCCCATCACCTCTGTAAGTTGGGAGTGGGGAAGTAGGGGAGTAGGGGAGTGAGGGAGTGAGGGAGTAGGGGAGTGAGGAGAAAGATAGGGAGTAGGGAGTAGGGAGTAGGGAGTAGGGAGTAGGGAGAAAGAATTAATTTGTCAATAGCTACAATTACTCAAGTACTTATCACGAATTATTTAGGATTGCTAGATCGCCAATCTATTAAGAAGTAAGCATTTCCTGCGGACTGCTGCGCAAACAGCTATTAGCTGTCAGCTTTCAGCAATGAGATCCCAATCTTAAAGAGGGAGTAGAAATTAATATAGACTTTAAAGTCAGCTTTTGTAGTCAGATTTAATTCTGACTTAATTAATAAAGCTTTGATCTAAAACTAAAAAATAGCTGATAGCTGATAGCTGATAGCTTACATTAAGAAAATATAGATTTTTTTTGAAACATTACTTACTTATCCCAGTAAGTTTTTGGCTAAAGATAATTGCCAAAAACTTTTTTATCTTAGTTTATCAACAATTATATATCAAACAAATAAGTTAAAAATAGTTATATGCAAATAATCATAAAATCAATTAATAAATACCATGATTTATAAATGATTAAATGAAGTTGTAGTTATAAGTTTTAGCTATGTATAAAAATATCAAGTTTTAAGTTGTGTTACTGACCTAAATCAACCAAATAAATTTGAACCCATATTTTTCCAAAATTTTCATATTTTTCATTTACCATCGACTGTGTAATACTTAATACCTACACTAAGAGAAAATTTTACTACTTCAACTAAGTTCATCAACAGGAACTTCTGGCCAAAACACTCAACATAGAGTCAGGTAGAAAACTGGTCATCGTAAAATCTAGTAGCCAAAATCAACTGAAATCTTAATTAATTTTTTTACTTTCTTCTTTCTTCTGTAGTTAAGCTATTATAAAATTTAAGAAGTAAATTGCTATTCTATAGTTTAGTTCAAGTGCCAATAAAAGTCAAAAAATTAATGCACAGTTAATATTAACTATAAAAATCTGGAAACTTAAAAAAATCTTTAAAATCAAACTATTATAGAAAAAATGAGCAGAAATAAACAACTCTTAAATCAACGTAAACAATGCCCTGAATCTCAACCAGATGATTTTTTGAAGATATTTAGTCAGTCTCCAGTAGGTACGTCAACTTGGAATTGGATTTTAACTAGTTCTCGTTCTGGAACAAATCAAATTTTTTTACCTCTGTCTACAGGAAAAGGGTTAACAACAGATTATGAACCATTATTTTTATTAAAAGTGTCTCCTGGGAAAAGTTGGAGTTTAGAAAGTTCTGTAAAGGTTACTGCTAAAGCAGGAGTTTTCATCACAAAAGTAGGTCCTGTATTTGTTGCACCACTATATGTACTTTTCAGGTTATCTGGAAATGATTATATTTATCACATCTGGATTAATCATTATGGTGGAGATATTTTACCTTCTCCTCTATATAAACTGCAAAAAATGCCATATTTAACTCTACTGTTAATAGAAGATAAACCTCAGCCAGAAAGAGCCATCAAAATTGATAATCAAATAAATTGGTCAAGTTTAATAGCAAAAATTGAATCAGTTTCATGTTGGGATAGAAGTGTCTTTGAGAAATTCAATCCTTTAGTATATTCTGCTCAAGAATTGTGGAATAGAACTACAGAAGAACAAGTTAAAAAAACAACAATAGCTAAGTTAAACGATCGCTTTAGAAATGGGGATAAAAGTTTAGGAGATTACAAAATGAGTAGGCAAGTATTAGCATTACCCAGAAAAAAGCAAAAACAACTATTTAAAGAAATTCAAGATTTTTCTAATTTTACGTCAGAAAACGATCCTAAAGGTGAACATAATGGGGGTAAAGTTATCATGGATGATGTAGAATACGTTTGGAAAATTGACTATCTAGATACAAGTATGATTATGCTGTCAGATGCACCAGAAGATATCAATAAAACTACCAGAGTATTATTGGTAATACGAGCTGATGAATATTAGACATCTCTAGAAAAGAGGGAGTAGGCAGTAGGCAGTAGGCAGTAGGCAGTAGGGAGAAAAAATTGATAATTTCTGTGTGATAATTGATTTGATTTTTGATTTTTGGAGATGTCTATTAGACATCAGTCAGAAGTCATAAGTCAGGAGGGAAGAAAGAATAAGAAATGAGGAATAGAAGGAGAAAGTTTTTTTGTTTAGCTGGCGCACAACGCACGTTAGACACACTTGGTAGCGAACTCGGTGTGAGGCAACAGTGGGAAATATTTTTCCCTGTCTCAGGTTCATTATTCAGTTTATTTCCTCACCAATTATTTCCCGTGCCATCAATAAATTTAGGGGCTTATTTTTGCGTTTAATTGATGGATAACATAGATTTTTTAATAAATGCAAAACAGTATTCAAGATATTAATAACTGAAAAAAAATCAAGGAATAAAATAGTGATTTCAGGAAAAGCAACAATAGCAGCAACTAAGTCTTATGCTCAACTCCATCAAACAGAATGTCCTCAAAAACACTTCCGAGAAATTAATAGCTTAATAATGAGTTCAATAGGTATCGGCACATATCTTGGAACATCAGATGCCACAACAGATAATTTAGTCACAGAAGCAATTATTAAATCGGTAGAAAGCGGAATAAATTTAATAGATACTGCTATTAATTATCGGTCTCAACATGGAGAAATGAGTGTTAAAGCAGCTCTTGTTCATTTAATAGAATCACAAACAGTATCGAGAGCAGAATTAATTATTTGTTCCAAGGGCGGTTTTATTCCTAACCGAGAAAGAGAAAAATGGTTTAAACAAGAGTATGTAGATAACTCCAAATTTAATGTTCAAATGACAGATATGGTGGCAGGAATTCACTGTATGCACCCAGAATATATTCAAGACCAACTAGAGCGCAGCTTAATAAACTTGGGAGTGGAAACCATTGATATTTATTATTTACATAATCCAGAAACTCAACTGGGAATTATTCCTCCGGATGAATTTTATCGTCGTCTGAAAGCTGTTTTTGCAGTGTTAGAAAAAGCTGCTGATGCTGGCAAAATAACTGCTTATGGAATAGCTACTTGGCAAGGTTTTCGAGTGCCACCAACAGATGCAAAACACATAGACTTAGCTAAAGCAAAATCTATTGCGCAAGAAGTAGCAGGTGGAAAAAGCGATCGCTTTCAATTTATTCAACTGCCAGTAAATTTGACAATGCCAGAAGCATTTATCACTCCTACTCAACCTGTAGACGGCAAAATTTTACCTGCCATTACCGCAGCAAACCAATTGGGTATTAATGCGATCGCTAGTGCGTCCATCGCCCAAGCTAAAAACCTCATGCAACTTCCCCAAAACATTATTCATTACCTTGGCGAAAATCTGAAAACAGATGCAGTACGCGCTCTCCAATTTACTCGCAGTGTGCCTGGTTTATCTTCGGCCTTAGTTGGCATGAAATCTCCTAACCATGTAGCAGAAAATCTGGCTTTAACTAGCATTCCTCCATTAGATGCTGAGGACTTTGCCCAGTTAGGAGTAAGGGAGTAAGGGAGTGGGGGCAGGGCTGTTTTAAAGTATTGTATATTAAAGATGCGCGGGAGAACAGGAGATTATGGGATAGTGGAACCTTCAAGAATTTAGAATTTAGAATTTAGAATTACCTCTTCTTTTCAAGGAGAGGATTGACGAACAGGAAAATTTTCATTTATTATCCCCGATCAAGGGGAGGCTTTAAACCAAAATATTTCGGTAAAATTTGCCAAAATTTGCTGATTTTTGAGCCAATAAGCGTCTTTAAGCTCTGAGAGAATATTTGGTTCAACGCCGCTTAAAAGCCTCCATCCCCGTGTCTGGTGTGTCTCCGCGTCCCCGTGTCTATCGAGAATGAAACAGCCCTGCTGGGGGAGTGGGGGGAGATGGGGAGATGAGGTACACCTCGAAGCGAGCAAGATGCTCGCACTAGGAACATTTAATTTTTCATATCTGTACTTCCTTCATATACTTGGAATGTGCTTTATATCATGTCCGGATAATTAGTAGACATCTTATTCGTAACATTCTTTTTTCAAAATGGTATAATTCTAAATTCTAAATTCTAAATTCTAAATTCTAAATTATTAATACTTGACTAATCATTCCAGAATTGCTATCTTAAAAATATGAGCAGTTAAAATCAAAGGTAATGGGCAGGCAGAAAGAGTTCAATAGGGATGAAGTATTAATGAAGGCAATGCAAACCTTCTGGTGTTATGGCTATGAGGGGACTTCCATACAAACCTTAGTTGATAAGATGGGTATCAACCGAGGCAGTCTTTATGATACTTTTGGCGATAAGCAATCTCTGTTTCAAGAAGCGATCGCCTATTACGACTCTAGACTTGTAGCACCTATGATTACTAAGCTAGAGGCCTATGATGCTTCTAAACAAACCATTGTAGATATCTTTTATGGTATGATTGATTCTGCAGTAACAGATGAAGATCATAAAGGCTGCTTAATTACAAACACTGCTGTTGAACTTGGTGGCAATAACCCAGACAGTGCTAAACAAATTGCTGCCAAGATCCAACAGATTGAAAATGCACTGGAAAAAGCTTTAACTACAGCTCAAGAGAAAGGTGAAATTAGTCACAAACATAACTGCACTACCGTAGCCAGATTTCTTACTTGTTGCTTACAAGGTTTACGGGTAATTTCTAAAGTTAATCCTGACCGAAAAGCATTACAAGATATAGCTAGAATGGCTCTTTCTGTTTTATAACAGGCAACAGGCAACAGGCAACAGCTCATCTGGGGGAAAACATTTCCCTGTCTGAGGTTCATTATCACTCTATATCCTAAGTAACTTGTTCGTTGCTATAGATTAATTTACCGACTTTTAATTTTTTGGCATTGGTGATTTGAGGTATGATATCATGTCCGGGTAAGAGGTCGATAGAACTCCTTTCTGCGCTCCGTGTTAAAGTTTGCGCCCTTCATTCCGATAGGATGCGTTGTGCGCCAGCAAACAAAAAACTTTCTCCTTCTATTCCTCTTTCTTCTTTCTTTCCTCCTGACTCCTGATTCCTGTACCTCGCCAATCCGACGGCTCCCCTACCTGACTCCTCAGTAATTAAGATTAATATCATACCCTAATTTACCAACGCCAATTTTTTTTGCCTTAATTGGAACAATCATTCTAAATAATAGGAGAAAATCCCATGGAATTAACCAAAAACTTACAACAACTCCAAGCTGAAATACAAGCCCAACTACCAGAAGATGCAAAGGAAAAAATGAATAAAGCGGTAGTTGATTTAGCTAACTCCGATATTGTTGACAATAGCTTAAAAGTAGGGGAAAAAGTTCCTAACTTTAGCTTGCCAAATGCAGTAGGTAAAATAGTAGAATTAAATTCATTACTTGTAGAAAGTCCTGTAGTAATTTCCTTTTATCGTGGCGGATGGTGTCCTTATTGCAATATGGAATTAAGAGGTTTACAAAAGTATTTGCCACAAATCACAGAATTAGGAGCAAAATTAATCGCAATTTCTCCAGAAACGGCAGACAACTCTCTTTCCACAACAGAGAAAAACGAATTAACTTTTGAAGTCTTAAGCGATAGGGGAAATCAAGTTGCTAAAGAATTTGGTTTAGTATTTCAACTTCCCGAAGAATTACGCCCAATATATCAAAGTTTTGGCATTGACTTACCAGCTTACAACGGTGATGAAAGTTTTGAATTACCAATTCCTGCCACTTATGTAGTTGCCTCAGATGGTACAATTATTCATGCTTTTGTTAACCCAGATTATACACAACGTCTCGACCCAGAAGAGATTATTAATGTGCTAGAAAAAGTTAAATAGCAGAAGAAAGAAGGAAGAGGGAAGAAGGAAGAAGGAAGAAGATAAGAAAGTTTTTTATTATTGTAAACTATTGCTCAATTGACGAGTTAAAAATTTATAAATTCCCTAATTTTTATGGAAGAATTAGGGGATTTGCTTAAGTTTATTGAGGTCGAAATTAACTGTTACGGATGCTGCCATCTGGCATAATTGTATTTTCAAAATAAGCTTCTTTAAAACTAATTTCATCCCAACTGACTTCTACACTAGCTCCTGTGAAGTCAACTCGAGTTAAATTAGTCTTAGAGAAGTTAATATAACCTTCAATCTTAGCATTAGTGAAGTTAGCTCCGCTCAGATCGGCGCAAGCGAAGCGAGTCTCGCATAAATAAGTACTGCTCAGATTGGCTTCCCTTAAATTAGCATAAGTAAAAGAAGCTTCTTGCAAGTCAGAGCCACTAAGGTTAGCTGCACTCAGGTTAGCCTGGGTGAAGCGAGCTCGCCACAAAAAAGCCTTATTCAATTTAGTACCACTCAAATTCGCTCGCTCGAGACAACCTTTGCAAAAATTAATACTTCTGAGGTCGGCTCCACTCAAGTTACTGTTTTGTAGCGCATTACCGTGGTTTTCCAGGCTATCTCCCCTGAATTTAACTCCTCTTAAGTCGATTCCGTTCTCGAAATATTGGTCTGTGTATTCGATTGTGTATCTAGTAAAATCACGCTGTCCGGCAGCGTAAAGTTCTAGTAATTCTTCTATAGTAATTTCAGAAATTTTACTCATTAGTGTTTTCTTAATTTCGATAGATATAGGGTTTTGGTGTGTTAGCGCTAGGGTAACACACTCTACCAGACTCCCCTACTCCCTACTCCCTAAAGTCCCAAAATTAGCTATCAATAAATACGAACAGGGAACAAGATAGAGAGCTACTAAAGTTGAACCACCAACACCACCAGCGATCGCTATCGCCAAAGGAGGCCAAAAAAGACCACCTTGTACCAATAAAGGAACAAATCCTATCATTGTAGTTAAGGTTGTGGCAACTACATGACGAGTAGAACCCATAACGACAGAAGTTGAATTTGTAGTTTTAATTTCTTCAATTTCAGATAATTGTTCTTCTATTTTTTCTGTTATTAATGTTTCTATTTGTTCCGCATCAGCTCCTGACCAAAAAGTTGTGATGACTGCAAAGCGGGAAGTTAATTCTGGATCTTCAAGTCGTGGCAATGTTAAAAAAGATGATACTCCCCAGACCACAATAATTAGTATGGTTAGTATTAATAATCGCAAGTTCCGATAAAATAAGGTAGCCATTTCAGTTATCAGTTAAGAGTTAACAGTTATCAGTTTTTCTGCTCGCCCGTACAGGAGTCAGGAGGAAAGAAAGAAGAAGAAAGAATAGTAGAGGAAGAAAGTTTTTTGTTTGTACTCTTATCCGGACAAGAAATAATATTATGTCCGCTGGTATCGTTTGTGTAAATTCAAAGGTGAATATCTATAGGAAATTTAAGTTTTTTTTC